>JABMMH010000187.1 GCA_013205645.1 Polaromonas sp.
CCTGAAGGGTCTGAAAATGCGCCTCGGTGGCGGCTTGTTCGGCGAGGCCATGGCCAAGCTGGGCGTGGTGGCGCAAAACATGCCCGGTGGTGACGTGTACCAAGCCCTCGAAAAGGGCACGTTGGACGCGGCCGAGTTCGTCGGACCTTACGACGACGCCAAGTTGGGCTTTAACAAAGTCGCACCGTTTTACTACTATCCCGGCTGGTGGGAAGGTGGCGCCGACCTCGAGTTCTTCATCAACAACAAGGCCTATGCCAAGCTGTCGGATGAAAACAAAGCGATCCTCGATGCCGCAACGGTTGTGGCCGCACGTGACATGACGGCCAAGTACGACGCCTACAACCCGATTGCGTTGAAGAAACTGGTGGCCGAGAAGACACAGCTCAAAGCTTTCCCAAAAGCTGTCATGGACGCTGGCTTCAAGTCGTCGATGGAAGTCTTCGCCGAGCACGAAGCCAAGTCGCCTGAATTCAAGAAGATCAGCCAAGACATGCGCGCTTTCCAACGTGACCAGATCTTGTGGAATCGCTTCTCCGAGTACCCGTTCAATCAGTACATGAGCACGGTGAAAATCTGAGTTTGAGCTGTTCTGCCCTTTACGGGCAGGCAAAAAAAACCGCCCCTTGAGGCGGTTTTTTTTGTGGGCGTGCGGCCTGCATCAGCCGTAGCAGTGGAGCGGTGAATCTATCAGGAAGGCAACGGTGGTTGCTTGCGCCTGCGTGGTGCCAGCAGCTCGGATTCCCCGATTCGTTTGGATGCGAAGCGTTGAGGCGCCGTAGGGGCTGACAAACCAGCTTGCTCGGCGGCCAGCCGGAAATCCGCTATCGGTACGGCTAAGCGATCTGTCATGCGCTTCATACCTTCGTTCCATTCCCACAGCATGCGGGAGCCGACGTTGGCAAAGCCGGGGGTGTGGCGCATGTGGTGTAGCAGTTGCGGCACTGTGCCGGCCACGGCCGTGCAGACGAGTGAGTGCCACCAGTTCGCGCTGGCGCTGGGGCTCGATGCCAAGGTGCTGCTGCAGGTAGCGCCAGATGGCCTTGGTGGCATCCCAGCTTTTGCGTCCGTCGATGTACATGCCCGGCGGGTTGTCTGCGTACCGGTCATAGGCCAAGATGGTCAGCATGTCGTAAATTGGGGCCACACGCACATCGTTCAGCCCCGAGTAGAGTAGGGCGAGGTTTTTGGTGTGGCAGTCGGCATTGCCCAAGGCATAGGTCAGCAGCAGGGTCACGGCCATTTGTTCGTTGGCGGCGCGAACGTCAGCGCCAGAGACATAGTCGCGCACCAGACGCGCGGCACGCTCCCATGTGGAATCGTACTTTTGTTCAGGCGCCAATCCCAAGAGGCTGCAGAAGTCCTCGAAGCCCAAACGCTGGCCGGTCGTCGGGTCAATGTCGAAGCGCTCCACCACCAAGATCTGGCCATCGTCCGACACGGTTGTCTGGGCCACCGCAAAGCCGGTGGCACGCGCGGCCGTCATGCACAGGTGTTCGTTGAGCGCGACGAATGGTTGGTGCTCGGAGCTGGCTTTGACGATGTGTCGTTCGGTCGCCACGCTGCCCTTGCGAAACAGCGCTTGCGTTTCGGCGGTCAGGAACTTGGGCACCATACCGGAGACCCCCGAGGCGGCGTATTGGCTCATGAGTTGCAGGAAGACGTCGCGCGAGGCCGTGCCGTGTAGCAGCCCCTTGAGTTCATCGGCGGCCACATAGGCGCTGGGTGTGTCGCCGGCGCTGACCTGCACGCGCCCGATCATGTTGTGGCCGACCACGGCAAGCAGGTCTAGGGGGCTGGCGCCCAGGTGCGGACCGAGTTGCTCTTTGAGCACAGAAAGCAGAAATCCCTCTGGCAGGCTGACCTGAAAAAACGGGTGCAAAGTAGGCCAGCTCCAGCTGGCCACTTGTACCGGCATGGCCAGCGAGACAAAATTCTCGGGGCTGCAGCCGTGCAGGTAGGTCATGTGGTGCTCAAAGCCGTCGGGGCTTTGCAGAACGGCCACGTGCTGACCGTTGACGAAGACATTCAGGCTGTTCGGGGCACCGTTGACAGCTCCGGTCATCATCGTGAATCTGGTCCCACGTTGGTATTGGAGCGGCGCTCCTGCAATAGCGTGGTCAGCGTGGGACGTCGGGTGGTCGGTGTGAATTCGATCTGCAAGTCCAGCACCTGCAAAAGGCGCAGCAGCTTGTCTGCCGAGAAGTCTGCACCGCGGCCACGTTCGAATCGAGAGAGCGCCTCTTGGCGCATGCCAACGGCCAAGCACACATCCTGCTGCGTCTTGCCAGCGGCTTTGCGCAACGCTTGGTACTGCTCGCCGAGTTCAGAAAGAGTCTTCATTGAAATATGCGCTTCACGTCATAATTTTCGATTAACGATTTAATTATGACGCTTAACGCATATTTAATCAAGCGCCTATTTCTTGCTCTGCCTGTTCAGCGCATCCTGCATGGCCTTCATCGGGTCGTCATCTTGAATGACGCTCTGCGGCTCTGGCGCTAACGGGATGCCGGGCGTTTCAATGGCGTCAGGGATCGTGTTGTCGTAGGGGTTGGCTGTGTCGGCCAAAGTGTCGCGCATCTGCTGGCCGATGTTCTCCATGTTGTAGACCGGCTTCTTGTCCAAGCCGCCAGTGACCAGCTGCGGGAAGGCGATCAGCAGGCCGACCATGGTGACCTGGATCAGCACGAAGGGAATCGCACCTTTGTAAATCTGCATGGTGGTCACCGGCTCCATGATCTTCTTGGTCAGGCGGTCGACATACGGTTTATCCGGTGCCACTGAGCGCAAGAAGAACAGCGCGAAGCCAAACGGCGGGTGCATGAAGGAGGTCTGCATGTTCACCGCCAGCAGCACGCCGAACCAGATCAGGTCGATGCCCAGTTTGTCAGCCACCGGCGCCAGCAAAGGCACGACGATGAAGGACAGTTCGAAGTAGTCGAGGAAAAAGGCCAAGAAGAAAATCATGACGTTGACCAAGATCAGGAAGCCAACTTGCCCGCCGGGCAGGTCTGTCAGCAAGTGCTCGACCCACTTCGGTCCATCGGCCGCCTGAAACACCAGGCTGAAGACGGTGGCGCCGACCAAGATGAACATCACGAAGCTCGACAGCCGAGTGGTCGACGCCAGCGACTGCTTGAGCAGCTTCATGTCCAGTCGCCCGCGCGCCCAGCCCATGATCAAGGCACCCATGGCACCCATGGCGCCGCCTTCGGTGGGTGTGGCCACGCCCAGAAAAATGGTGCCCAGCACCAAGAAGATCAGCAGCAGTGGCGGGATCAGCACAAAGGTCACGCGTTCTGCCAAGCGCGACAGCAGGCCGAGCTTGGCGCCTTTGTTGACCAGCGCGATGACCAGCGCCAAGAACACACCAGCGCACATGGCGACCACGATTTTTTCGTCGGTGGCGACAAAGGTGACTTCTTCGCCCTCAATCCAAGTGTGCACAGCTTCCATGTGCTTGGCGAGGAAGATGGACACCGAGGCTGACAACGCTGTCAGCACGGCTAGCGAGGCGTAGCCACCGCTGCCATCTGTTTCGCGGTAAGTGCGCGCCTCCAGCGGCAGCGCTGGCACACGTTCGGGCTTGAAGAAAGCCAGGAACACGACATAGAGGACATACATGCCCATCAGCATGAAGCCAGGCAAGAAAGCGCCTTTGTACATGTCGCCGACGCTGCGGCCGAGCTGGTCGGCCATGATGATCAGCACCAGCGAAGGCGGAATGATCTGCGCCAAGGTGCCGGAAGCGGCAATCACGCCGGAAGCGATGCGTCGGTCGTAACCGTAGCGCAGCATGATGGGCAGAGAAATCAGGCACATGGAGATGACCGAGGCGGCGACCACGCCGGTGGTGGCCGCCAACAAGGCACCGACCAAAATCACGGCGATGGCCAGACCGCCGCGCAGCGGGCCAAAGACTTGGCCGATGGTGTCGAG
>JABMMH010000188.1 GCA_013205645.1 Polaromonas sp.
CCCTTGCAGGGCGCAACGCTGCCAGACGCAGCGCATCTGGAGGTTGTCCCAGCCCGCTCAACCGGGCTCGGAGCCGCATCCTCCAGCCTGCGGTCTGGCAAAGCCAGTCCCGCGGCCCCTGTTGGGTTGGTCGGGGAAGCTCTGTTGGGCGGGGAGGGGCTGTTCTTCGGGGCGGGTCTGTTCTGCTGGGAGGGTGCTTGTGACTATGACTGAATCAGAAGTTCTGGCGGCTACGCGTCATTGGCTTGAGTCGGCAGTGATCGGGTTGAACTTGTGTCCGTTTGCGAAGGCGGTTTACGTTAAAAACCAGGTTCGCTTGGTGGTGAGTCGGGCGCGTCATGCTGACGATTTGCTTGAAGAGTTGGACCGTGAGTTGGATTTGCTGGTGGCCACGCCTGCTGACGAGATTGACACCACGCTGCTGATTCACGCGACTTTGTTTGACGATTTTTTGGACTTCAATGATTTCCTTGAAGTGGCTGATGGCGTGCTCGAAGAGCACGCGCTGGAAGGCGTGATTCAGCTGGCCAGCTTTCACCCGAAGTTTCAGTTCGACGGCACCGAGCCTGACGACATTAGCAACTACACCAACCGCGCACCCTTCGCCATGCTGCATTTGCTGCGCGAAGACAGCGTTGAGCGGGCTGTGGCGGCTTTCCCGGAGGCCGAAGCGATCTTTGAAGAAAACATCAAGACGCTGGAAAAACTCGGCCACGCTGGCTGGGACAAGCTGCTGGCCAAGTCCTGAGGAGGAGTCTGGCTTACAGCCAGACCCAAGCCACCACCAAGGTGATGACACCGATGGACACCATGTTGAGCAGCAGGCCGCAGCGCATCATGGTGCCTTGGGTGATCTGTCCGGTGGCGAAGACGATGGCGTTCGGCGGTGTTGCCACCGGCAGCATGAAGGCGCAAGACGCCGCCACGGCGATGGCGGCAGCGAGCAACTGCGGCGGTAAACCCAAGGCACTGGCAACGCCGATGAAAATCGGCACCAGCAGGGCGGCGCTGGCAGTGTTGCTGACCAGTTCCGTGATGAAGACCACAAAGGCGACGACGCCTAGCAACACCAGCGGCAGAGGCGCGCCTTGCAGGACGGCCAACAACTGGTCCGCCAAGAAGCGGCTGGCACCGCTGACGGCCATGACTTGGCTCAGCGCCAAGCCGCCGCCGAACAGCAACAAGACGCCAAACGGTGTGCGCTTTTCAAGCTCTGGCCATGCCAGCGTGCCGGTTGCGACCAAGGCGATCACCGCTACCAAGGCCACCAAGCTGTCGATGCCTGATGAGACGCCCAGCAGCCGGCCCAGCGGTGCACCGGCGACCCAACACGCCGCTGTGATACCAAACACCAGCGTGGTGATACGCTGCTCGCGCGTCCAGGCCAGAGACTCTTGCTTGACGGCGATGCGGCCCTGCAGCTTGGGACGCAAGACGACGTACAACACACCGATCATCAACGGCAGCATCAAGAGCACCAGCGGCAGGCCGATCATCAGCCATTGGGCAAATCCGATACCGGCTTGCGCTGCCGCGATGGCGTTGGGTGGGCTGCCAACCAACGTGCCCATGCCGCCTATGCTGGCGCTGTAGGCCAGGCCTAGCAGCACAAAGGTTTTTTCACGGACGCCGATGGGTGGTTCGGTGTCGGATTCTTCGCTCATGAGTCCCAGTGCCAGCGGCAGCATCATGGCGGCGCAGGCGGTGTTGCTAATCCACATGGACAAAAAGGCGCTCAGCCCGAACAGGAACAGCACGGAGCGCATGCGGTGTCCGCCGGCCAAGCGCAACACGCCCATGGCCAGTGCGCGGTCCAGTCCATGGCGCTGCAGCGCTGCAGCCAAGGCAAAGCCGCCCAGAAACAGAAAAATGATGGGGTGGGCAAACGAGCTCAGCGCTTCGCGCATACCCATCAAACCCAGCAGCACCGCGAGCAGCGGCACCAGCAACGCGGTGGCGCTCAGGTGGATCGCCTGGGTCATCCACAGGCCACCGACCAACACAAAAATCGCCAGTCCAGCGCGCAGCGGTTCTGGTGAACTGCTCAGCGTGTAGACCAGCGCGGCCAAGATCAAGCAGAGGAGAGTCCGGGCGGCAGCGCCGAAAGACTGCATCATGCGGCGCAGTTCAGCGCGTGGCGGGCCGACGCGAAAAAGTCGGTGAGTGTCGGAAGATCGTGCAGGGGATTCATGTCGGGTACTTGGATGCGTGAAAGGGGGAGAGCCAGGCCTGATTCGGCATGGACTGCGACGGCGTCGTCGCGATGAGAGAGTGCGTACTGTACCAAGGTCGCCTCCCGTGACGCCGCGCAGGGCCTTATGCCTGGATTAATCCCGGCGCAGCTCGATCGACATCACCGTGTAGTCCCCGTTGACCTGGTCGGCGGTGAAGCGCACTTTGTCGCCGGCTTTGACTTTGTCCAGCAGGGCGCTGTTTTTGACTTGAAAGACCATGCTCATGGGCGGCATGTCGAGATTTTTGATCTCACCGTGCCGAAGGGAAATTTTGCCGGTGGCTTTGTCGACTTTGCGGACCTCGCCTTCAACGGTTGGCAGGGCTTGGACTGGCGCTTGGGCTTGGCTTGGTTGCGCGCGGTTGTAGCTTTGGTAGACCTGCGTGCTGCCGTCCTTGGCAATCAATAGCACATCGTAAGGATCGCGGCGGTCGCCGTAAATAGCACCGTCCATGCCGGGTGAACCGACCGGCATGCCGGGCACGGTCAAACCCACGGCCTGCGGTCGTTCCTTGAGCAGGCGATGAATCTCGCGCGCTGGCACATGGCCTTCAATGGCGTAGCCCGCCACCAGTGCGGTGTGACAGGAGCCGAGTTTCGTCGGCACGCCCAAGCGGCTGCGGGCGGCGCTGTTGCCGATGTCGTTGACACGCACAGCAAAGCCGTTGGCCTCAAGGTGCGTCACCCAGTCACCGCAGCAGCCGCAGTTGGGGTCTTTCCAGACTTCCAGCGGTGTTTTCCCGGCAGCGCTGGCTTGGGCAAAAGCGGGGGCCACGAAGGCAGCACTGGTCAAGCCAGTGATGCTCGCGAGGGCTTTCAAAAGTCGTCGTCTTTGCATGGTGAGTCTTCTTTAAAAATAAACTAGAAAATGAAGTGGGTTCAGCGCGGTGAAACGCTGATCGTGCCGATCATGCCGGCTTGGTAATGGCCAGCAATCAGGCAAGCGAATTCGAAATCACCGGGCCGGTTGAAGGTCCAGACTAAGTCGCCGCTTTGACCGGCGCTGACGTGCGCCATGTAGGGCTCGTCATGCGCCATGTTGGGGAATTTGGCCATCATGGCGGCATGCGCGTCGAGCTCTTTGCGCGTGCCAATGACCATCTCGTGCAGCAACTTCCCTTTGTTTTGAATCACGAAGCGCACGGTTTCGCCTTGCTTAAAGCTGAGTTTGCTGGGGCTGAAACGCATGTTGTCGTCCATCGTCATGGTGACAGTGCGCGTGGCTGCTTTGGCATCGCCGCCGATGCCCCAAGTTTTTTGTTCTTTGACCGCGCTGTGTGCGCTGTGTGCTGACTTGGGCATCTCTACGTGGGCCCAGCTGAGTGTCACGACGCTGCTCAGAAAGGCGCTAGCGAGAAGCGTGTGAAATCGATTTTTTAAAATAGTCATGGTGAAATTGAGTGTGAGTGAAGTTGTCAAAAAAGGATGGATCTTCAATGTCCGCTGTGACCGCCGGATGCGGCCGGTTTGCGGATTTGAACTTCAGTGGCGGGTGCAGCTTGGGATGCTGCGGGTGCTGGCTTTCCGCTGGGGCTGGCGGTTGTTTGGCGCGTGGCGTCGGGCAAGGCACCGGTCCATTC
>JABMMH010000030.1 GCA_013205645.1 Polaromonas sp.
CATCGCTGCGTGCCAACATTCCAAAATACCAATTACTGCGTGACCAGGTCACGCCTCCGAGCCGGTTCACCAACTATGACTAAGCACTTTTCTTCGTTCGCCTCAGCTGGCCCAACGCTGCGTTGCCAAGGCGCCTTGAGCGCACTGTTCGTGGCACTCACGCTGGCCGCATGGGCGTTGCCGGCAAACGCGCAAACGCTGCGCTTGCCAGGTGCGCCTAGGGCTGCCACCGTGCCTGCGCAGCCGCCGGCTGGTAACGCCTTGCGTCCGGCTGACTTCATCGTCGCGGTCGTCAATTCAGAGCCGATCACCAACAACGAATTGCAATCTCGGCTGGCACGTATTGAGCAACAACTGTCGCGCCAAGGCAGTGCACCGCCGCGCGACCAGCTGGTCCGCGAGGTGCTGGAGCGCCTGATCGTCGAACGCGCGCAATTGCAACTCGCGCGCAGCTTGGGCGTGCGGCCTGAAGACGCTGCTGTGGAGCAAGCTGTCGCCACCGTGGCCCGGCAAAATCAACTGTCGTTAACTGAGTTGAGAACTCGTCTCGCCGCTGATGGCATGGACTACGCGCGTTTTCGGGCTGACCTGCGTGACGAGTTGACGCTGGTTCGTTTGCGCGAACGGGAAGTCGATTCGCAGGTCAAAGTCAGCGAACGTGACATCGACCAGTTCCTGCGTGAGCGTGAGGCCCAAGCCAAGTCAGGCCCGGAACTGCTCAACATTGCTCAAATTTTGGTGGCCGTACCAGAGTCGGCGACGCCCGCGCAAGTCAGCGTCTTGCAGGCCAAAGCTGAGCGCGCGATGGCGCGCCTGCGTGCTGGAGAGGCCTTTGCCGCAGTGGCCAAAGCGATGTCGGACGCGCCCGAGGCCGCCGCCAGCGGCGGTGAGTTGGGTTTGCGCCCGGCCGATCGTTTGCCGACCCTGTTTGTAGAAGCCGCACGCGATCTGTCGGCGGGCGGTTTGGCCGGCCCCTTGCGCAGCGGCGCTGGTTTTCATGTGGTCAAACTGGTTGAGAAAAGAAGCGGGGCAGCGGTTATCAGTGTGACCCAAACCCGCGCGCGCCACATCTTGCTGCGGCTCAGTCCCGAACTGACCGAGCAAGCCGCCAAGGACAAGCTGGCCGACTTCAAGCGTCGCATCGTGTCCGGACAGGCTGACTTCGCGGCGCTGGCGCGCGATAACAGCCAAGACGGCTCCGCCAAGGAAGGCGGTGACCTCGGTTGGGCGTCGCCAGGCATGTTTGTGCCCGAGTTCGAGCAGGTCATGAACCAGCTGGCACCCGGCCAAGTGGCCGACCCCTTGGTGTCGCGTTTTGGCGTTCACTTGATCGAAGTTTTGCAGCGACGCGATGCAGCGCTCAGCGAGCGTGAGCAGCGCGAGGCCGTTCGCAACGTCGTGCGAGAACGAAAAATCGAAGAAGCTTTCAACCAGTGGTTGCAAGATGTGCGTGGTCGCGCGTATGTGGAATATCGAAATTGAATATGGCCCCCACGCTCCCCAAGAAAAATAAAACCGCATGAAACACATTGCGCGCAAACGTTTTGGTCAGCATTTTCTGACTGATCGCGGCATCATTCAAGACATCATTCAGGCGATTGATCCGAAGCCGGGTGACCCGATGGTTGAAATCGGCCCCGGTTTGGCGGCGATGACCCATCCCTTGGTCGATCGACTCGGACACCTCACGGTGATCGAGCTGGACCGCGATTTGGCCAGGCAGTTGCGCTCTCATCCGCGACTCACCGTGGTCGAGAGCGACGTGCTGAGGGTCGACTTCCGCGCGCTTGCTGCGGATATTCTTGCAGCCTGCTCGGGCGGCAGCAAGCTCAGAGTCGTTGGTAACTTGCCCTACAACATCTCCACGCCTATCTTGTTTCATCTGCTGGATGTGGTCGACGTGATCGAAGACCAGCACTTCATGCTGCAAAAGGAAGTGATCGACCGCATGGTGGCACGCCCTTCAACGTCTGACTACGGCCGCTTGAGCGTCATGCTGCAATGGCGTTATGCCATGGCCAACGTGTTGTTGGTGCCACCACACAGCTTTGATCCACCGCCGCGCGTGAACAGTGCCATTGTGCGCATGGTGCCGCATGCCGAGCCCGCTGTGCTGGACGTGAAGTTGCTCAGCGAAGTGGTGCAGGTGGCTTTCAGCCAGCGCCGCAAGTTGCTGCGTCACACGCTAGGCCGCTGGTTGGAGGCGCGTGAATTCAGCGGTGAATTCAACGTTCAGCGCCGGGCGGAAGAAGTGCCAGTGGCCGAATACATTGCCTTGGTCCAGGCGGTGGCTGCTGCCGGGCCCGCGGCCCCATGAAAAAGCCCGCTTGAAGCGGGCTTTTTTTGTGCAAGCGTGACGACATCCGTCATGCGCTCAAGATGCGTACCGCTTTAAGCGGCCGCCATCCAATAGCTGGCGTTGAACGGACTGCTCATGCGAAGTGCCAATGGCGACACGTCGATCAGCTTGTCGGTCGGCATCACTTCGCCGCCGTCGTCTAATGCTTGCTGGGCCTCACTAGCCCGATCCCCTTGGCCTATGTCTGGGGAGCGGGCTACAGAAAAGAATAGAAACATCGGAACGGTATCTTTCGATCCGCCCAATAATCTGCGGCATCCCGGAAGATGTCCAGCAGCTGCTCGCGTGCTTCTTTGTCAAACTTGGCGTTGGCTGGAATTTGTTCCAGCACCACGATAAAGCCAGGCTGCTGGCCTGACTTGTGAACCAAGTCGGTCATGCAGTCGTACAGTGCATCGAAGTTTTTGCCAAAATGGGCGGGGAAGGTGTACTGGGCCGCAATCATGTCCAACACATCTTGTTTGCTCAGGGCATTGCCCAGATTCGCGTACAGGAAGTGATGGCCTAATTCGGTTGCCGCGTCTTGCAATTCCGGTACGCGAAATGCGCGTATCGACTGAACAATATTTGGCCTCACAGTACGAAGTGGTGTGTCCATCTTCGCGTCTCTTTCTAATAACAAGTTAACCAACAAAAAAACTGAAACCTAATACGGCTGGGACGTTCGGGTTAGCGAACGACTTGGCGAAAACTGGCGTAGTGATCGTTGGTGTAGAAGCAAGCGTCTGGTGCAGCCGGCATCTCGCCACCACACACAATACGTCGCGCACCGCGGCTACGTTCCCCTGGCGTTTGGACGGTGTATTCACGGTAGTAACCGCGCTGCCGGGCTGGAAGAAAACGCTCCCGATTGCCAAACACCGTGCCATCCTTGTCAAACTTGAATGGCCCGCCCTGATAAATCAGCGTCATCATGGCCTGCCCTTGGGCCGGCAGTTGACTCACCGCAATGGTTTCCTGGGAGTTTGTAACGGGGCTCTTGGCCTGCACCAAAGCGGTGCAAAAAACCCCCGACAGGGCCAGCAGCGTCACGGCGACGGTTGCGACGACCCGGGACTGACCACGCCGGAAAACATTGCGAAACATGAAAAACACCTTTCTTGAACCCCAAGATGTCCCGGTGTTGCCGGGTTAACCCTGAAACTTCAAGCGCCGTAGTTTGACTCATGTCAGCGAAAATTGCAAGGAGAAAAGCGAAGGCTGCCTAAATAATGGGCAGCCAGCGCGTGTACTTTCGCATTGAAAGTGAGCGCTGGCTACTTCCCGCTGCCTTTAACGGCTGGCGTTGGCGTCCGCGACGGTCAAGGCGGTCATGTTCACAAGACGCCTGACTGTGGTGCTGGCGGTCAGAATATGCACCGGTTTGTCGGCGCCCAGCAAAACGGGGCCAATCGCAATATTGCCGCCAGCGGCCGTTTTGAGCAGGTTGTAAGAGATATTTGCGGCGTCAATATTCGGCAGCACCAGCAAATTGGCTTCGCCGCTGAGCGTGCTGTTCGGCATGACCAGCCCGCGCGTATCTGCATCCAATGCGGCATCTCCGTGCATCTCGCCGTCAACTTCGAGCCAAGGCGACTTTTCACGCAGCAACTCCAGAGTTTGGCGCATTTTGATGGCGCTCGGTTGATTCGAGGAGCCAAAGTTGGAGTGCGACAGCAAGGCGGCAGACGGTTTGATGCCGAAGCGCATCATTTCTTCCGCAGCCAAGGTGGTGATTTCAGCGAGTTGCTCGGCTGTTGGGTCGTAGTTGACGTGCGTGTCTAGCAAAAAGACTTGGCGACCCGGCAAGATCAGGCCGTTCATGCAGGCATAGGTGTTGACGCCAGCGCGCTTGCCAATCACTTGGTCAATGTATTCGAGGTGATGCGCCGTGTTGCCCCAAGTGCCGCAAATCAAGCCATCGACGTCGCCTTTGTGCAGCAACATGCAGCCGATCAGGGTCAGGCGGCGGCGCATTTCGATCTTGGCAATTTGCACCGTCACACCGCGGCGCTCCATCATGCGGTGGTAGGTCTGCCAGAAGTCCCGGTAGCGGTGATCTTGCTCGACATTGACAACGTCGTAATCGAGCTCTTCTTTCAGTCGCAGCCCAAACTTGGCAATCCGCTGGGCAATCACTGCTGGCCGGCCAATCAGTGTCGGTCTGGCCAAGCCCTCGTCGACAACGATTTGGCAAGCCCGCAGCACGCGTTCTTCTTCGCCTTCGGCATAGGCCACACGCTTGCGGCTGCCGGCTTTGGCGGCGGCGTAAATCGGCTTCATCACCGTGCCCGAGGCGTAGACAAAGCTTTGCAGCTTTTCGCGGTAGGCGTCCATGTCTTCGATAGGGCGCAGCGCTACACCGCTGTCGGCGGCTGCTTGGGCAACCGCCGGCGCTATCTTGATCATCAAGCGCGGGTCAAACGGCTTGGGAATCAGGTATTCAGGTCCAAATGAGAGCTGTTCACCAACGTAAACGGCGGCAACCACTTCACTCTGTTCTGCTTGAGCCAGTTCGGCAATCGCGTGCACAGCGGCAATTTCCATCTCGACCGTGATGGTCGATGCGCCAGCGTCCAGCGCACCGCGGAAGATGTACGGGAAGCACAGGACGTTGTTGACCTGGTTCGGGTAATCCGAGCGACCTGTCGCCATGATGGCGTCATCGCGCACTGACTTGACGTCTTCTGGTGTGATCTCTGGATTCGGGTTGGCCAGCGCAAAGATGATCGGGTTTGCCGCCATCCTTTTGACCATGTCCTTTTTCAGGACGCCGCCAGCTGACAGACCAAGGAAGATATCGGCGCCTTCGATGATCTCACCCAGCGTGCGCGCCGAAGTCTTTTGCGCGAACTGGATCTTATCTTCGTCCATCAGCTCGGTACGGCCTTCATAAACCACACCAGC
This sequence comes from Polaromonas sp., assembly GCA_013205645.1. Classification (GTDB taxonomy): domain Bacteria; phylum Pseudomonadota; class Gammaproteobacteria; order Burkholderiales; family Burkholderiaceae_C; genus Polaromonas. The sequence continues at coordinate 5,246 of JABMMH010000030.1, forward strand.
CAAGTCGGTTACAAAAATGTTTTCGCGGGGAATGCCCAGTTTCACCAAGAGTTTCAGGCAAGCCAAGGCGGCAGCGCCGGCACCTGACGTGACCAATTTGATCTTTTGAGGGTCTTTGTTGGCGACCTTGAGGGCGTTGAGAATCGCGGCACCAACCGTGATGGCCGTGCCATGCTGGTCATCATGAAAGACTGGGATCTTCATGCGCTTGCGCAGTTCGCGCTCAATGTAGAAGCAGTCGGGTGCGCGAATGTCTTCGAGGTTGATGGCGCCAAAGGTCGGCTCCAGCGAGGCAATGATGTCGACCAGCTTGGCTGGGTCGAGTTCGTCGATTTCGATGTCAAAAACATCGACACCGGCGAACTTCTTGAACAGCACGGCCTTGCCTTCCATCACCGGCTTGGACGCCAGTGGGCCGATGTTACCCAGACCAAGCACGGCGGTGCCGTTGGTGATGACGGCGACCAAATTGCCGCGGCTGGTGTACTTGTAAGCGGCGTTCGGGTCTTTGACAATTTCTTCGCAAGGAGCAGCAACGCCTGGTGTGTAGGCCAGAGCCAAGTCACGTTGGTTGATCAGCTGCTTGGTGGCGGTGATGGCCACTTTGCCGGGGGTCGGAAATTCATGGTACTCAAGTGCGGCGCGACGCAGTTCGTCGCGTTTTTCTTGTTCGTGGTCGACCGGCGTATTTGACATGTATGGCGTCTCCTGCGGGGACGGCCACATGGCCGTCATTTGCTTGTAAGGAATGCGATTGTAGGCCCCGTGTCAGGGCGCCCTTTCGGTGAACCCGTGCAATCGGGTTCGGTTTGTTTTGACTTTTATCGACAGAACACTTTTCAGCCTCAGCCCCGCATCAAAGCCTCAATCTCATCCGCTTCCACCGGCACGCCGCGGGTCAGCAGCTCGCAGCCTTTGGCGGTCACCAGCGCATCGTCTTCAATCCGGATGCCGATGTTCCAGAGCTCTTTGGGCACGCCTTTGGCAGGGCGCACATACAGGCCGGGTTCAATGGTCAGCACCATGCCGGGCTGCAAGATGCGCGACGGTTTGCGCAGCACGGCTTGACCGAGTGCGTCGGTTTGGCGCGTGGCTTTGCCCGTGGGTTCGGTGTAGTCGCCGCAGTCGTGCACGTCCATGCCCATCCAGTGGCTGGTGCGGTGCATGTAAAACTGCCGGTACGCGCCGGAGGCCAGCACGTCGTCTACTTTGCCGTGCTTGGCCTTGGGCAACAAGCCGGTCTCCAACATGCCTTCAATCAGCACGCGCGTTGCGGCATCGTGCGGGTCGGTGAAGCGCTTGCCGGATTTGGTGACGGCTACCGCAGCGTATTGCGCGGCCAGCACGATGTCGTAAAGCGTGCGCTGAGCGGGTGTGAATTGGCCATTGGCCGGAAAGGTGCGGGTGATGTCGCTGGCGTAGCCGCCGAGCTCGCAGCCGGCGTCAATCAGACACAAGTCGCCAGCTTTAAGTTCAGCATCGCCAGCGCGGTAATGCAGCACGCAGGCATTGGC
>JABMMH010000189.1 GCA_013205645.1 Polaromonas sp.
CGACCTGCATGGCAAAGTGCAAGCTGCTCAGCGTGAAAAAGCCATGGCCTTGCTCGACCAACTCGGTTTAAAGGACTTGCAGTCGCGCTATCCGCGACAACTCTCGGGCGGACAGCAAAGCCGTGTCGCCATCGCCAGAGCCTTGATCAATGCGCCACCGATTTTGTTCATGGACGAGCCTTTTGCTTCGCTGGACGCCATCACGCGCAGTGAGTTGCAGCAAGACTTGCTGGCGCTCTGCCAAAACCAAGGCACCTCGGTTTTGTTCATCACGCACGACATCGCTGAAGCGGTCTACTTGGCGGACCATGTCAGCGTCATGCAGACAGGCACGATTTGCCACCAACTGACCGTTGACTTGCCCCACCCGCGCCAACCTGCGCTGCGCTTCACGCCTGACTTCAACGCCCGCTGCGCTGAGCTGCGTCAAGCGATGGACGGGAGCCTGTGATGCGCCGCGAGCACTGGGTTTCCGTTGTCATGGGCGTGGTCTTCATATTGCTGTGGGAGGCGTGGGTGCGCTTGGCCCAGACCTCAGCGTTGGTGTTGCCGGCGCCCAGCATTGTCTGGCAATCGCTTTGGCAAGGCTTAACCAGCGGCTACCTGTGGCCGCACATCGTCAGCACAACCCGCGCCGTGGTGCTGGGGCTGCTGCTGGGCGGCACGGTGGGTTTTGTAGGTGGCATGGTGCTGGGCGAATCGGCACGTTTGCGCGGCATTTTGATGCCTTACGTGGTCATCAGCCAAGTCGTTCCCAAGCTGGCACTGGCACCACTGTTCATCGTCTGGTTTGGCTTTGGCACCTTGCCAATCGTGGTCATGACCGCCTTGATCTGTTTTTTCCCCTTGCTAGAGAACACCGCCACCAGCATCCAACAAGTGGACCCGCAGCGGCTGGCCTTGTTTCGCATGTTGCGGGCCAGCCGGTGGCAAACCCTGTGGCGGCTGAAGATCCGCACAGGCTTGCCCAGCATCATGGCCGGCGTGCGCGTCGCCGTGGTGTTGGCCTGGGTCGGCGCGGTGGTGGCCGAGTTCATTGGTGCCAGCAAAGGCTTGGGCGCGCTGATCATTGCCGCGCAAGGCTCCATGGACACGCCGCTGATGTTTGCAGTGCTGGTGCTGATCACCGTGCTGGGACTGGTGTTTTATAAGTTTGCCGAATGGCTAGAGCGACACCTGCTCAAGCCGCCTCTTGATTCTCAAAAGAAAGTTAAAAAATGAAAAACTGGACAGCCCAATTTAAAAAACAAACAGCCCTGCTCGCTGTCGCGTTGAGCGTGCTGGCTATCAGCGCGCCCACCACCAGTCTGGCGCAAACCCCCGCCAAGCTCGACAAAATGGTGGTGGCGGGCTGGAGCAAACCCATCACCGAAATCACCAACTTACTGGTCGAAGAAGACAAGGGCTTTTTCAAAGCACGCGGCATTGAGCTCGGCTACGTGCCGGGCGCAGGCGGTGGCGACGCTTTGCGCAACTTGCTCAGCGGCCAAGCCGACACCGCCTTCACCGATCCAGGTTCATTTTTTGCAGCCTTGGACAAAGGTGAAAAGCTGCGCGCCATTTATGACATCTATCCGCAAAACGTCTTCAACGTCGTGTCCCTGAAGTCCGCCAACATCAACAAGCCAGCTGACCTGAAAGGCAAACGCATTGGCGTCTACAGCTTGTCCAGCGGCACCCGGCAAAACCTGCAAGTGCTCTTGCACCAAGCCGGCTTGAGCGAATCCGACGTCACCGTGGTGGTGACTGGTTTGTTGAACTTCGCGCCTCTGATGCAAGGTCAGGTCGACGCCACAGCTGCCACTGACACCGGCTTGCTGGTCGGTAAACAACGCGGCTTAGGCGACGTCAATGTGATGGAGGTTAAAAACCACCTGAACATGTCCAGCGACTTTTTCGTGGTGCGTGAAGAAACTTACCAATCGAAAAAAGAAGTGCTCAAGCGCTTTCTACTGGCCTACCGGGACAGCGCAGATTGGATGATTCGCTTCCCTGAAGAAGCTGCCAAACTGGCAGTCAAGTACGCCATTGACGGGCAGAACCCAGCCATGAATATCGAGATCATCAAGCTGCGCAATCTGTCCAGTGTCTCGGTCAACACGCAAAAAAATGGCCTCGGTGCTTTTGACATGCAGTCACTGCAAACCGGCGCTCAAGCCTACAAAGCCTTCGGCGTGATTCAACGTGACATCAAAATCACGGACGTGGTGAGTCAAGACTTGCTGCCGGGCAAAAAATGAGCGCCAGCAGCCCAGTCTTTCAGGGCAAGGTGGTCTTGGTCACAGGCGCCAGCCGCGGCATCGGCGCAGCCATTGCCAAGGCCTTTGCACGCGAAGGCGCGATGGTCTTGGTCAACTACCTGCAAAACGCTGTTGCCGCTGACGAGGTGGTGCAAGTCTGCCAACAACTCGGTGGCGACGCCATGGCCTTGCAGGCCGATGTGCGCGAGCCGCAGGCGGTCACCGCCATGGTGGCGCAGGCGCTGCTGGAGACTGGCCGTATTGACGTGGTAGTCAACAACGCCTTCAGCCCGTATGCGTTTGATCCCGAGCAGCGCCAGCGTTTTTGGGAACTGCCGTGGGATGCCTTTCAAACGCAATTCGACGGCTCTGTGAAAGCCGCCTACAACGTCTGCCAAGCCGTGCTGCCGCACTTCAGGCAGCGCACGCAAGGCAGCATCATCAACATGGTCAGTGACTTGGTGGAACGCCCCTCCGTCGCTTACAACGACTACGCCACCGCCAAATCCGCCTTGGTCGGTTTCAGCCGCCATTTGGCGACGGATCTGGGGCCGCTGGGCATACGTGTGAACTGTGTCGCGCCAGGGCTGGTGATGCCCACCGAATCAAGCCGACTGACGCGGGAAGCCGTCAAAGACGCGATCGTGGCGCAAACGCCGCTGGGCCGCATCGGCACGCCTCGCTAGAGACATTGGCCAGAGCCCCTTTTGCAAGGATCAGCGATGACCGACTATGTCCCCCCCAAAGTCTGGACCCCAGCCAAGGATTTCGGCGGGCGCTTCGCCGCGATGAACCGGCCGACGGCGGGCGCCCGGCACGAAGCCGAGCTTCCGGTCGGCAAGCACCCCCTCCAGCTCTATTC
>JABMMH010000190.1 GCA_013205645.1 Polaromonas sp.
AGTTCATCCAGTGCTGCCAAATTGACCGCGCCAAGCGATTGAATCTCACGGTTGATACGGTCAATCTCACCCTGCAGGCCAGTCAGCCGCACGTTGCCGGTTTCAATCGACAACTGGACTGCAGCCAAATCAGCCTGAGCGTCGGTCAGCAGTTGCGCGTATTGCTCGAAGCCCAGACGAGCCGCCTGTTCTTTGAGTTGGAATTCAGTGATGCGCTGGCGCAGCGGGTCTAGCTCGCGTTCAAGTTGCAAACGGCGTTCGTCGCTGGCGCGCAGCTTGGCGCTGAGGTCGTCGTACTGGCTGCGCTTGGCACCCAGGTCGGCTTCACGCTCTAACTTGACGCTCAGCGCGTTTTGCAGACCGGCTTGTGCAGCGGCATCGGTCAAGCGTGAGAGTTCTTCTTTGGCGCGTTGTTCTTCATCAGCCAAAGAGGCCGCTTGCTGCGCTGCGATTTGAATCGAACGGGCCAATTCGTCACGCCGCGAAGCCAAGCTGCGCAGGGCGAATTGCGCTTCTTGCGCTTGCCGCTCCAGCATGCGTTGCTGTTCGCGTGATTCGTTGAGCTTGCGCTCAGCATCGATCACGCGATCATCCAATTGGGCGTGGCGTTCCTGGCTGTCAGCCAGTTGCATGTCGAGCTCTTCAAAGCGCCCTTCAGCGGTCACCCGGCGTTCTTGCAACTCGTCCATCTGCGCGTCAATTTCTTGCAGGTCCCCCTGAATTTGCTCACTGCGGGCGCGGGTTTGCTCAGCCAGCTGCGTCAAGCGCAGCACTTCAACCTGCAGGCCATGCGTGCGGCTCTGGCCTTCAGCCGCATCACGGCGGGCCGAGACCAAACGTTGGGCCGCATCAGCGTAAACCGCTTCCGCACGTTGCAGCGCACTGCGGGCTTCATCGCCAATCAGCGCTTGTGCGCGCAACTGCTTCTCTAAGTTGTCAATCTCTTGGGCGCGTGCCAACAGGCCGGCTTGCTCAGAGTCTTGCGCATAAAAACTCACGCTGTGTTGCGTCACGGCGTGGCCGCCCTGCACGTAAATGACCTCACCAGCCTGCAACTTGCTGCGAGCGCTCAGCGCCTCGTCCAGACTCGCTGCGGTGTAGCAGCCTTGCAGCCAGTCAGCCAACAAAGCACTTTGGCCGGCGTCTGATAAACGCAGAAAGTCAGCCAACGGACGCAAACCGGCGGTGCCCGCACGAACGGCAGCGCCGGCCATGGGCACGGCATAAAACGACAGTTTGGCTGGCGGTGCGTCACGGCCATCGGTGCCGGCAAAGCCGCGCACCATGTCCAGTCGGCTGACTTCCAGCGCGCCGAGGCGTTCGCGCAATGCGGCTTCGAGTGCGTTTTCCCAGCCTTGCTCTACGTTGATAAGGCTCCACAAAGCCTGCAAAGAATCCAGTCCGTGTTTGGCCAGCCACGGCTTGAGCTTGCCGTCAGTTTTGACTTTTTCTTGCAGCGCCTTGAGCGCCTCCATGCGCGCTGACAGGGCTGATTGACGGGCTGATTCGCTGTTGACCGCTTGTTGCTTTTCGCGTCGGTCTTGGTCCAGTTGCGGCACGCTGTCGGTCAAGTCGTGCAGCACTGCCTCTGCCATTTCTTGGCTTTCTTGCGCGGTTTTGAACTGTTCGGCCAAATTCACCAAGCGGGCTTCGTCGGGCGCATTCAGCGCATTGCGGTCGGCCAGCAAACGTTCACGCCGGGCGCCAAACGCGCGGCTTTGTTCTTCAATGTTGCGTTGGTCAGCGGCCAAGACCTGGATTTGCTGCTGCACCTGCGCCACGCTGCTGCGCTGCTGGTTGGCTTGGGTTTGCGCGCTGCGCAAGGCTTCTTCAAGCGCCGGCAATTGACCGACACGGTCTTCGGTCTGGGCCGCCAGCAACTCGGCTTTTTCTTCCGCGTCAACAGCTTGGCCAGCCAAGCTTTCGGTTTCAACAGCCGCGTCTTCTTGGCGCGTCGCCCATTGGGCGGTTTGTTCTTTCAGCTGCGCCAAGCGCTGCTCGACGCGCATGCGGCCATCCACCACAAAGCGGATTTCGGCTTCGAGCCGGCCGACTTCAGCGCTGGCCTCGTACAGCTTGCCTTGCGCCTGATTGACTTGGTCGCCGGCCGTGTAGTGCGCCTGCCGAACGGTTTCCAAGTCGGCTTCGATGTGGCGCAAATCTGCCACACGGCTTTCCAAATCGTTGACGGCTTTTTCAGCGTCGGCCTTGACTTTGGACTGGTCGGCCTCGCTCTCGGTGCGCTTCATGAACCACAACTGGTGCTGCTTGAGTGAGCCGTCGGCCTGCAGCGTGTTGTAGCGCATGGCGACTTCGGCTTGCTTTTCGAGCTTCTCGAGGTTGGCGTTCAACTCGCGCAAGATGTCATCGACGCGGGTCAGGTTTTCACGTGTGTCCGACAGGCGGTTGGCGGTCTCACGGCGACGTTCTTTGTACTTAGACACGCCGGCTGCTTCTTCCAAAAACAGGCGCAGCTCTTCCGGTTTTGACTCAATGATGCGGCTGATCGTGCCCTGACCAATGATGGCGTAGGCGCGTGGGCCCAAGCCGGTGCCGAGAAACACGTCCTGCACGTCGCGGCGACGCACCGGCTGGTTGTTGATGTAGTAGCTAGAGGTGCCGTCGCGGGTCAAGACTCGCTTGACGGCGATCTCGGCGAACTGGCCCCATTGACCGCCAGCGCGGTGGTCGGCGTTATCAAACACCAGCTCGACGCTGGCGCGGCTGGCCGACTTACGGGTGGTGGTGCCGCTGAAAATCACGTCCTGCATCGACTCGCCGCGCAA
>JABMMH010000191.1 GCA_013205645.1 Polaromonas sp.
CGGCGTCGAGCTGTCGGTTCTTGGCGAGGCCAACCTCAGCGTTCACGCCGGTGAATGCATCGTGTTGGACGGCCCTTCCGGCATGGGCAAGAGCACCTTGCTGAAAATGATTTATGCCAACTACCGAACCAGCGCTGGCAGCATCAGCCTCCATTTGCCAGGCCGGTTGCCGATCGAAGTGACCACCGCCTCACCGCATGAACTGGTGCGCTTGCGCAAAGACTCGATTGGTTATGTCAGCCAGTTTTTGCGCGTCATCCCACGGGTGCCGGCGCTGGACGTGGTGGCCGAACCCTTGCTGGAAGACGCTGGCGACGATCCAGACACGCTGGCTGCTGCACGGGCCGAGGCCAGCCGCTGGCTGACGCGGCTGCGCATTCCTGAGCGCATGTGGCATTTGCCGCCCGCGACGTTTTCAGGCGGTGAACAGCAGCGCATCAACATCGCTCGCAACATGATCAAGCCTCGGCCGCTGTTGTTGCTGGACGAACCAACCGCATCTCTGGATGCTGAGAACGCGCAGACCGTCATCGAGTTGATCCGCGAAGCCAGTGTGCGCGGTGCCGCCATCGTCGGTATTTTTCACGACGCCCATGTGGGTGACGCCGTTGCCACCCGCCGCATCAATGTGGCTGACTTCAGGACTATGGGGGTTAATGCATGAACGTTTCAGTGATTTTTAAAAACGCCAAGATGGTGTTGCCGAATGAAGTCGTGCACGGCAGTTTGCAGACCGAAAATGGCCGTATCAGCGCTGTCGCTGGCGACACCTCGGCCATGGCTGCGGTTGACTTGGGCGGCGATTATTTGCTGCCGGGTCTGGTGGAAATGCACACCGACAATTTTGAGCGCCACCTGATGCCCAGGCCCAAGGTGCATTGGGCTGAACTGCCCGCCTTGTTGGCGCATGACGCCGAGATTGCGGCTGCTGGTATCACGACTGTTTTTGATGCGCTGGGTGTCGGTGACGCTGACCCTGAAAGCCTGCGCGGCAAGGCCTGGAACGACGTGCTGGCCACCCTTGACAACTGCACCCAGCAAGACTTGCTGCGCGCGGACCACCACTTGCATGTGCGCTGTGAATTGCCAGCGCCCAACACCATCGACTTGTTTGAGCCGTTTCAGGGTCATCCACGGCTGTCGTTGATCTCGCTGATGGACCATACACCGGGTCAGCGGCAGTGGGAAAACATCGAACAAGCGCGGATTTACTACACCGGCAAGAAGGGCTGGAGCCAGCAAAAATTTGAGCAACAGGTGGTGCTTGCGAGTCAATTGCAGGCTGAATATTCTGAACCGCACCGGCAGTACTTTGTCGACTACAGCCGTACCCACGGCATTGCGCTGGCCAGTCACGACGACACCACGGCCGCACACGTGCAGCAAGCACACGCTGAAGGCGCCAGCATGTCGGAGTTTCCAACCACCGTGGTGGCGGCTAGAGAGGCCCACAAACATGGCTTGCGCAATGTCATGGGCGGACCGAATGTGGTGCGTGGTGGATCGCACTCGGGCAACGTGGCGGCGGTTGATCTGGCCCGGCTGGGCCTGCTCGACATTTTGTCTTCGGACTACGTGCCGGGCAGCCTGCTGTCGGCGGTGATGTGCTTGGTCGAGCAAGGCGTCATGACTTGGCCGCAAGCGGTCGCCACGGTTACTTCGACACCCGCGCTGGCCACCGGCTTGACTGACCGCGGCGCGATCAAAGCCGGACTGCGGGCTGACTTGATTCAAGTTCATATCGCTGAGCTGCCGAATGGCCATCGTCACGCGGTGGTGAGAGCCGTCTGGCGTGAAGGCCGCCGTGTCCTGTGAGGTCGCGAACAAACCCATGTCACACAAGCTTCTTTTAACTTTCATGAAACCGTCACAGCCAGCGATGAAACTTGAGCTGTCTAGACAACTTACAAGGAGTTCCTGATGGACATTGCACTTCGAATTCACAAGCTCAATAAATATTTCGCCAGCAAGCAAGCGCTGTGCGACATCAATATCTCCGTTAAAAAAGGCGAGATGGTGGCGCTGATCGGTGCCTCTGGCTCCGGCAAGTCGACCTTGCTGCGCCACATGTCCGGCTTGGTCACGGCCGATGGCCGGACGGACTCGCTGATCGAAATTGACGGACGCCGTGTTCAGCAGGGCGGCCGCATTCACCATGACATTCGCCGAGTGCGCTCGCAAGTCGGCTTTGTCTTTCAGCAGTTCAATTTGGTGGACCGTCTGCCGGTCTTGGTGAACGTGTTGGTCGGCTTGTTGCACCGCATGCCTTGGTGGCGCAGTCTGTTTTGTATTTTCAATGCGCAAGAGCGGGCGCAAGC
>JABMMH010000192.1 GCA_013205645.1 Polaromonas sp.
CCTGCCACTCACGCCTGTCTGGCTGTTGCTCGGACTCGTGCTGGGTACGGCGCTTCAGTTGCAGCAGGACAGTCTGGCGGCGGCTTTTTTCTACGCGGTTTTGCTGGCGCTGGGGCTGGGTGGTCTGGGGCTCGGGCTGTTGCTCTGGCAACGGTCCATACAGTCCGTCATGATGGTCTTGGCTGGGTGGGCTTTGGGTTTTAGCCTCACGGGCTTACGCGCTACGGCTTTTGCTGCGCAGGCGCTGAGCCCCGCTCTGGAGGGCCGCGACATTCAAGTCACCGGTGTCGTGCAAGCCATGCCGCGGCAGGGTGAAGATGCGCTGCGTTTTCGTTTCAAGGTCGAATCGACCTTGCTAGAAGGCCAGCCGGTGGTGCTGCCGCCGTTGCTTTATCTGGGTTGGTATGCCGGGTTTTTCATGGCGCCGCAGCCAGCCATCGAAGATCAAAACCTCACTTTGCTGGAGTTGCAGCGTCAGCCGCAACCGATGAGCGCTGGCGAGCGCTGGCAGATGACGGTTCGCCTGAAAGCGCCGCACGGCAGCAGCAACCCGCACGGTTTTGACTACGAGCTGTGGCTGTGGGAGCAAGGCTTGCAGGCCACCGGTTCTGTGCGCGCCGGTGCGCGCGACACGCCGCCTGAAAAGCTCAGCGATCGCGTCTCGTACAGCCCTCGGTATTTGGTGGAGCGGGCCCGCCAGCGCGTGCGAGAAGCCATCTTTGAGCGCATTGACAGCTCGCAACGGGCCGGCGTGTTGGCGGCTTTGGTGCTGGGTGATCAGAACGCCATTGAGCGTGCCGACTGGGACGTTTTCAGGGCCACCGGCGTGGCCCATCTGGTGAGTATTTCTGGCTTGCACATCACGCTGTTTGCGTGGTTGGCGTCGCGCGTGGTGGGGGGCTTGTGGCGGCGTTCGGCACGGTTCACGCCGCGCCTGTGTTTGGGGTTGCCAGCCAGCAGCGCGGCGGCTTGGGGTGGTTTGTTGTTGGCGGCGACTTACGCCATTTTTTCAGGTTTGGGCTTGCCGGCCCAGCGGACTATTTTGATGCTCGCGGTGGTGGTGCTGTTGCGACAAAGTGCAAGGCAATGGGCCTGGCCGCACATCTGGCTGCTGGCGATGTCCGTGGTGGTGGCGTTTGATCCCTGGGCTTTGCTGCAGCCTGGTTTCTGGCTGTCCTTTGTGGCCGTGGGTGTGCTGTTTGCGTCTGATCCTGGCACGCCGCTGCGGGCCCAAAACAATGCTGCCAATACAGCCAATACAGCCAGTACCGCCGCTTTGCGTCCCACCCGCTGGCGCTGGTGGCCTTATTTACAGGCGTGGCTGCTGCACGTTGCGGGTGGTTTTTGGCGCATGCTACGTCAGCAGTGGGTCATCACGCTGGCTCTGACGCCGCTGACCTTGCTGTTGTTCAACCAGGTCTCGGTGGTCGGCTTGCTGGCCAACAGTTTGGCGATTCCGGCGGTCACCTTGCTCATCACGCCGCTGGCCTTGATGGGCGTGGTGTGGTCCCCGTTGTGGGATCTGGCGGCCTGGTGCATTGGCGCGCTGATGTTTTTTCTGGAAATGCTGGCCGCTTGGCCGATGGCGACCATCAGCCAAGCCGCCGTGCCGGTGTGGTGCGCTGCTGCAGGTGTGGTCGGCGGTTTGTTGCTGGTCATGCGCTTGCCGTGGCACTGGCGAGTGCTGGGCGTGCCGCTGCTGCTGCCGGTGTTGTTGTGGCAACCGTTGCGGCCGGAGATGGGTCAGTTTGAGGTGCTGGCCGCCGACATCGGGCAGGGCAACGCGGTGCTGGTGCGCACCGCCAACCATGCGCTGCTGTACGACGCCGGGCCACGTTTTTCGCGTGACAGTGATGCCGGTGAGCGGGTGCTGGTGCCCCTGTTGCGCGCTTTGGGTGAACGACTCGATCTGGTGTTGTTGAGCCACCGCGACGCCGACCATGTGGGCGGCGCTGCGTCGGTGCTGGCGATGCAGCCGCAGGCAGCGCTGTCCAGTTCGATGGAAGCGGAGCACGCACTGCAGCAATTGAGGCCAGGGACGCGCTGCGCAACGGGCCAGCGCTGGCAATGGGACGGTGTTGATTTTGAGATATTGCATCCCGACTTGGCGGCCTACGACACGCCAGCCCGCTCCAACACCATGAGTTGTGTGCTACGAATCACGGCGGCGAGTTCAGTCAGTGCGTTGCTGGTGGGTGATATTGAAGTGCGGCAAGAGCAGTCCATCATGCGGGTCGGATCGATTCAATCCGACTTGTTGCTGGTGCCGCACCACGGCAGCAAAACCTCGTCGAGTGGCAGCTTTTTGGATGCTGTGCAGCCGCGACTGGCGCTGGCCCAAGCGGGGTACAGAAACCGCTTCAACCACCCGAGGCCTGAGGTGCTTGAGCGTTACCGCCAGCGCGACATTCCCGTGCTGCAGTCGGCGCACTGCGGCGCTGCCACTTGGCGCAGCGCTCAGCCGACGGAGTGGACTTGCCAGCGCGAAGAAGGCCTGCGTTACTGGCATCACCGGGTGCCCGGTTCAGAGTGAACTTTTTAACAGTTGCACCGAAGTCATTTAATTAAAAGGAATTCTTAACGTCCAAAAATTGGAAAAGAGCGTGAAGAAATATCAGCTCTAGCGGTTGATTGGCGCATAACTTGCTAAGCTGTAAACACAATAAACAGCGTTGAATTTGCCGGAGATACAAGCCCATGAGCAGCCCGATGTTTGATGAAATGAACGCCAGCGCCACCAGCGTGCGTGCTCACTACGAGAGCTATCAACGCTGGCTGGCCCAGCAGCCCGCCGACATGATGCAAGACCGTCGGGCCGAAGCCGAAATGATTTTTCGGCGCGTCGGCATCACTTTTGCGGTCTATGGCGACAAGGATGAAGACGGGGCTGGCAGCGAGCGCTTAATCCCTTTTGACTTGATCCCGCGCATCATTCCTGCCCACGAGTGGGCCAGCATGGAAAAAGGCTTGGTGCAGCGTGTGACGGCGCTGAACCGTTTTATCCACGACCTTCACCACGACCAGGACATCATCAAGGCCGGCCACGTGCCGGCTGAGCAGATTTTTCAGAACGCCCAGTTCCGACCAGAAATGATGGGCGTTGATGTGCCGGGTAATATTTACTCGCACATCAGCGGCGTCGACATCGTGCGCGCCCCGAACGCTCAAGGCGAAGGTGAGTACTACGTCCTTGAAGACAACTTGCGCGTGCCCAGCGGTGTCAGCTACATGCTGGAAGACCGCAAGATGATGATGCGGCTTTTCCCTGAGTTGTTCAGCCAAAACCGCGTCGCCCCGGTTGCCCATTACCCCGACCTGTTGCTTGAAACCCTGCGTCAAATGGCGCCACCGGCAACAGCGGATCCGACCGTGGTGGTGCTGACGCCGGGCATGTACAACTCGGCTTATTTTGAGCACGCATTTTTGGCTCAGCAAATGGGCGTTGAGTTGGTTGAAGGCCAAGACCTGTTTGTCAAAGACAACTTTGTCTACATGCGCACCACGCGTGGCCCCAAGCGCGTTGATGTGATCTACCGCCGTGTGGATGACGACTACTTGGACCCACTGGCGTTTCAGCCAAAGTCGACACTGGGTTGTGCCGGCCTGTTGAACGTCTACCGCAGTGGCAATGTGTCACTGTGCAATGCGATTGGCACGGGCGTGGCGGACGACAAATCGATCTACCCTTACGTGCCGAAGATGATCGAGTTTTACCTGGGTGAAAAACCGATCCTGAAAAACGTGCCGACCTACATGTGCCGCAACGACGACGATCTGAAATACACCTTGGCCAACCTGAAAGACTTGGTCGTCAAAGAAGTGCACGGCGCTGGCGGTTACGGCATGCTGGTGGGCCCGGCTTCGACCCGAGCTGAAATTGAAGATTTCCGCCGTGCACTGCTGGCCAATCCTGCCGGCTACATCGCGCAGCCGACACTCAGTTTGTCGACCTGCCCGACCTATGTGGACAGCGGCATTGCGCCGCGTCACATCGACTTGCGTCCCTTTGTGCTCAGCGGCAAAGAGGTGCAAATGGTGCCGGGCGGTCTGACCCGCGTGGCCCTGAAAGACGGTTCGTTGGTGGTCAACTCCTCGCAAGGCGGCGGCACCAAAGACACCTGGATTCTGGAAGACGCGGCTTCAACGCCGACACATGCAACCCTGACTGGAAACGTATGACCATGCTTTCCCGCACCGCTGACCATCTTTTTTGGATGTCTCGCTACACCGAGCGCGCTGAGAACACGGCCCGTATCCTCGATGTGAACTACCAGACCTCGCTGTTGCCGCAGTCGACCGAAGTGGCGCAAGCCGGTTGGCAAGGGTTGCTCAGCATCAGCGAGTTGAAGCCGGCCTACGCGGCTAAATACGACGGCGACAACATCAACCCGAGCGAGGTGATGGACTTCATGGTGCGTGACGAAAAAAACCCGTCGAGCATTATTTCGTGCTTGCAAAATGCGCGTGAAAACGCACGGGCCGTGCGCGGTTCGCTGACCACCGAAGTCTGGGAAACGCAAAACCAAACTTACCTCGAAGTCATTCGCATGCTCAGGGGTAAGAGCGCTGAATTCAAGCGTGACCCGGCCCAGTTTTTTGAGTGGGTCAAGTTCCGCTCGCACTTGTCCCGGGGTGTCACGCTGGGCACCATGCTGCAAGACGAATCTTTTCACTTTTTGCGCATGGGGACTTTTCTGGAGCGTGCCGACAACACCGCCCGCTTGGTCGATGTGAAGTTCCATGCCGTTGAGACCGCCTTGGGCGGCGTCAACGAGAAAGACCAAGAATTTGACTTTTACCACTGGAGCGCGATTTTGCGCAGCGTCTCTGGTTTTGAGGTGTACCGCAAGGTGTACCGTGATGTCATCAAGCCCGAACTGGTGGCCGAGCTGTTGATTTTGCGGCCCGACATGCCGCGCTCCTTGCTGGGTTGCCTGAACGAAGTCATGAGCAATCTGGCCATGGTGAGCAGTGACCCGCAAAGCGAAACCTCGCGCCGTGCGGGCAAGTTGCGCGCTGACCTGCAGTACGCTCGGATTGATGAAATTCTGGCGACCGGTTTGCACGCCTTTTTGACTCAGTTTCTGGATCGGGTCAACGAGATTGGCGCTAGCATCAGTCGCGAGTTTCTGGTCCCGAGCACCCACTGACCGCTGTTCTGTCGGCACTGGACTTGCTGTTAAGGTCGCGGGCATGAAGTTGCATCTCAAGCACACCACCGACTACCGTTACAGCGAGCCGCTGCTCTATGCTTTGCAAACCTTGTGGCTGACGCCGCTGAGTGGGCCGGCGCAAACCGTGGATTTTTGGAGTTTGGGCGCGCCCGAAAAGCTCTTTCCTCAGCACGATGCCTACGGCAACCGCATTCACTCCTACACCTTTGTCGGCAAAGTGAGTGACGATGTGTGCTGGAGTTTGGTGAATGCGGCGGGGCAGGTTGACACCCTCGGTGTGGCCGAGTTTGTGGATGCGCCCAGTTTGCCGCACCCGAGCTTCTTTTTGCGCCCTACGCCCTTGGCCGCACCGCATGCGGTGCTGGCTGAATTCGGCCTGCGCTTTGTCGCATCCGCTGCATCCAACGGCAATGGCAACGGCAAAGCAGACTTGGCCAGCTTGCTGGCTTTGAGCCAAGGCATTGCAGACCTGGTTCGCTACCAAAAAAACAGCACCAACGTCAGCACTACCGCGCTTGAAGCCTTTCAGGCTGGCGCCGGCGTTTGCCAAGACCAAGCCCATGTGATGGTCGCCGTGTGCCGCAGCTTGGGCATCCCGGCGCGCTACGTCAGCGGCTATTTTTACGCCGCCAACGAACCTGACTTGGCCAGTCACGCTTGGGCCGATGTCTGTCTCGATGTGGCCGAACGGCGCTGGGTCAGCATCGACATCACCCACAGCTGCCTTATCGATCAGCGCCACGTGCGCTTAGCCATGGGCACAGACTACAACGCCTGCCCGCCGATCAAAGGCGTGCGCCAAGGCGGCGGTGAAGAGTCGATGACGGTGAGCATCACGATCGAGCCGGTTTGATGGGGGCAGAGGCGAGCGGTCACGCGTTTTTCAAGCGCCTGGATTCATAGTTTGGAGCTTTGGCCACCACCACACCATGGCCCTGTGTACTGGGCCCCGCTTAATCCTTGAGGCTAACCCCCAAGATCTTCAGCTTTTTAGCATATGAATCTCTGCGCTTGGCGGCCTTGGCAGCGGTTTCGACAGCGGTCTGAATCGCCTTGGGCCCCTTGTTTCCAACCGCTTTGATCAATCCGAATTTGTGAGCAGCATCGGCCTCCGCCCTCCTGAAAGTGGCGATGAGTTCGGCATGGGCAAGGGATTGATTCACAAGGACCTTATTGGCTAAAGCGCTATTCTCTGCGCTTTTCGGCCGCTAAAAATGTTAACCTCGAGGCATACCAAAACAACTTTTTTGCAGACCTAGCTTTGATCCGCTCGCCCGTTAGAGACTGTTCGCTTTATGACTGTCCATGCAGGTGAAGTCCTGGACCTTGTGGTCGCCTTGGTGCGCAGCGACGCAGCGACGAAAAGTGCTGAAAAATAGGTAACCGCTTCTTCTATTGCGGTAGGAATACAGTGGGCGCAGCGCTACCCAGTCACCACTGCGTGGCGCAGCCGGTGTGTTCCGATAGCGCGCAGTGCAAAGGCTCTGCGATGTGTATCGCAGAGCCTTTCATTCACCTCATTTTTTGATGGCGGTGTAGTCACCACGGGTGCGCAGAATGACCGTCACGTTGGACTTGCCCCGATTGCGCCAAAACCAGCCGTGGTTGCCGGTGAATTCGGCTTCGAGTACGCCTTCATCGGAGGACACTGCGCGACCTTTTTCGTAGCTGATCGACTTGCCCGGTGCATCACCGTGGGTGTCGAAGTTGACTTCACCGCCCTCGACCACCCACAGGTATTGGGCCTTGGCGCCTGCCGCCATCGTGAGCTTGATTTCCGTGCCTTCGCCTGGGGTCAGCGTGAAGGGCGTTTCGTCGCGCCATTCAATCTTGGGTGCAGTGGGTTGAGCTGGTGCGGGTGCCTGTGCTGAAGATGGGTAGGCGGCCGCATCGGCCGCCGCCTCTGCTGCCAGCTGTTGCTTGATGTCACCCATGTCGGTCATGCGCAGAACGCGGCCAAGCCCGGTGGGGTCGACACCGTATTCCGCTGGCAGAACGACGGCAAACAGAAGGACAAGCGCCGAAATGGCGGCCAAGACAGTGGAGCGCAAAAGCTTCTTGGACGAAGGCAGTTCGGCGCGCAGAGGGGTATCGCTGTTGTACATAGTCAAAATTCCTTGGGTGTTCAAGCTGTGAGGTAGCCGGTGAGCTGCATGCCCACCAAAATGAAACCGGCGCTCATCATGGCGACGTTGGCGGTGTAGGCGTGGCGGAAGAAGCTGGCGGTGCGGCGCCAGTAGCTCATGCCGATCAGGATGACCGCCAAGGCCAGCAGCTGGCCGATTTCCACACCCACATTGAAGGCCAGCAGGTTGGGCACCAGTCCGTCGGGCGAGATCTCGTACTCGATGATCTTGGTCGCTAGGCCAAAGCCGTGGAACAGGCCGAACACCAATGTTGCGATCTTGGTGTTGGGCTGAAAGCCGAACCAGCGCTGGTAAGCACCGAGGTTGTCCAGCGCCTTGTAGACCACGGACAAGCCGATGATCGCGTCGATCAGGTAGCTGTTGATGCCGACGTTGAAGTAAACGCCCAAGATCATGGTGGTCGAGTGGCCTAGGGCAAACAGGCTCACGTAGAGGCCGATGTGCTTGAACCGATAAAGGAAAAAGATCACGCCGAAGAGGAACAGGATGTGGTCGTAGCCCGTCATCATGTGTTTGGCACCCAAGTACATGAAGGGCAGCAGATGGACGCCCGAAATTTCCTGGATATAGCCTTTGTCACCTTCGGTGACGGCGTGGGCAAAGGCTTCTGTGCTGCCAACAAAAAGGCAGATCAAGAAGGCCGAAAGAAGCAAGAAACGGGATGGCCAACTCGCCCATGGCGAACGTGGCAGCCTGTCGTGAACATAGCTGTGCATAGATATCCGATAGTCTGAAAAAAAATGAAAAGCGCTGCGTGGCGCAGCGCGCGGGCAAGTGAGCGCGCGAGAAGCGTCTCAGCCCATCGGTGGGCGTTCCAGCCGGGACGCCTCAACCATTTCAATCCACTGTCGTGCCAACCGCCACCAACCAGGGGGCTGTGGTACCGCTGAACGCCACGCGACGGAAGGTGCGTGGGCTTTATCGTGCGAATGATCCATCTCGTGGTGGGGATGATCAGCACTTGCACTCTTATCAACTATCACCAAATCGCCGCCTTGATCCTCGTGCGCATGTCCGTGCGACTCGTCGAGAGAAGATGGAGCGGTATGGGACGTTGCCGCAATGGCTGCAAGACCATGGGAGCTCGTGCTCCCTATCGAGGAGAGGATGGTCCCAAACAGGATCACGACCAGCACCAGCCACCGCATGCTCAGCATTGCCCCGCTAGGGTGCAAGGAGAATGAGGCACGCAGTGTCATGCAGCACAGTTGAAATTTAAGGACATCGGCGAAGATTATAGTAAGTGACTCAGCACGCCAAAAAAGCCCTGATTCAGGACCACTTGGACGTCAATCAACGCCACGCCCTGGCGGAGTTCAGAGAAATAACCCGCAACCTCTGAGAAACACCATGCTGGACATTCTTGCCAACCGCACCTACCGTCATTTGTTTGCCGCTCAGGTGATTGCCTTGATCGGGACTGGACTGGCCACCGTAGCGCTGGGGCTGCTGGCTTTCGAGTTGGCTGGCGACAACGCGGGCATGGTGCTGGGCACGGCGCTGGCCATCAAGATGATCGCCTACGTTGGCGTGGCACCGGTCGCAGCGGCATTTGCCGAGCGCCTGCCTCGGCGCACCATGCTGGTCACGCTGGACTTAGTGCGTGCTGGTGTTGCCATGATGCTGCCTTTTGTCTCGCAGATCTGGCAGGTCTATGTGCTGATCTTTGTGCTGCAGGCGGCGTCAGCGGCCTTCACGCCCACCTTTCAGGCCACCATTCCTGACGTGTTGCCACAGGAAAAGGACTACACCAAGGCCTTGTCACTCTCGCGCCTGGCCTACGACATGGAGAGCCTTGTCAGTCCGATGCTGGCGGCGGCTTTGCTGACAGTCATCGGTTTTCACGATCTCTTTGCCGGCACGGTGGTGGGGTTTATCGTGTCAGCCGTGTTGGTGGTGACGGTGGTCCTGCCGGCGCATCCCGCAGCGCAGCGTCGCAGCATTTACGAGCGAACCACGCGCGGGTTGCGCATTTACCTGGCCACCCCCCGCTTACGCGGGCTGCTGGCCATCAATGCGGGCGTGGCGGCGGCGGGCTCTATGGTTTTTGTCAACACGGTGGTCATCGTGCAGGCCGGCTTGGGCCTGACCCAGAGCGCGGTGGCACTGGTGTTGGCCAGTTTCGGCACGGGCTCTATGGTGGCGGCACTGGTCTTGCCACGTTTGCTGGAGAAACGCACGGATCGCAGCGTGATGTTGGGCGGCATCTGCTTGATGGCTGCAGGCATGTTCGCGGGCACCGTGGTGGCTGGACATGCCGCGCTGATGGCTTTGTGGTTCGTGCTCGGCTTGGGTTATTCCACAGCTCAGACACCCTCAGGCCGCTTGTTGCGGCGATCCGCAAACCCAGAGGATCGCCCGGCGCTGTTTGCCGCGCAGTTTGCGCTGTCGCATGCCTGCTGGTTGTTGTTCTACCCTCTGGCCGGCTGGCTCGGCGCGCGCTTTGGCATGCCCGTGACGTTTGCAGTCCTTGGCAGTGCGGGCGCATTGGCCGTCTGGGGCACCTCCATGGTTTGGCCAGTCCAAGATCCAGAGGTGATCGAGCACGAACACACTCAGGGTGGCGTGCGTCATGCACACCCTTTTGTGGTCGATGACCATCATCCCACTTGGCCCAAGTTGGGGGGGTGATGTCGGAACGAGGGGAGATGCAGGGCCGTCAGGGCTGCAAGCTCTGAGGTTTCATGATTAAATTAGTTGCACAGAAATTCGGCTGCTACCAATCGAAAGCAGGTAAATTGAATGAGTGCTTTGCAGCCGAGAATAGACGCTACACCCCACCGTTTTGTCTCGGAGTCGGTCATGCAACTGCACGTTAATCCGCGTCAAACACTATCGTCCCGCATCCTTCATCGCCCGCTTGACCTCATCCCCCAACTCAATCACTGCCATGGCGTAGTAGCTGCTCCAGTTATAGCGGGTGATGACGTAGAAATTCTCGGTGCCGGCGACGTAGCTGGCGGGGTCTGGTCCGTTGAGCAGTTCGACCAGCGCCAAAGGGCCTTTGTGCGTCAGTGCTGGGCCTTCTAGCACCGCGCCTTTGGCGGTGAAGCTGGCAACGCTGAAGGTCGGCAAAATGTCGGGCGCCATCAGGGCGTCAAGATCGAGTTTGGCGTTGTCAAAACCCACTGGGTAGTGCGTCGGCATGCCGGGCTGCCAGTCAAAGGCTTTGAAGTAGTTGGCGACTGAGCCGATGACGTCGGCTGGGCTGTTCCAGAGGTCGATCTTGTCGTCGCCGTCAAAGTCCACCGCAAAGCGCGCCCAGCTAGAAGGTAAGAACTGCGGCATGCCCATGGCGCCAGCGTAGCTGCCCAGCGGCAGCATCGGGTCTGCGCCCATGCGGTTTTGCAGGCTCAAAAATTGTTCAAGCTCGCCTTTGAAAAACTCGGCGCGTTCAGCGGCCCGTGGGTGTGTGGCTGGAAAGTCAAACGCCAGCGTGGTGATCGCATCGATGACGCGAAAACTGCCGGTGTTTCGGCCATAAATCGACTCGACGCCAATGATGCCGACGATGATCTCTCTGGGTACACCGTAGTCTTTTTCAGCCCGCGCGAGCGTGGCTTGGTTGGCTTTCCAAAATTGCACGCCTGCCTCAATGCGGGTGGCGTCAATGAAGCGGCCGCGGTAGGCCGCCCAGTTTTTGATAAAAGGCTGGGTTGACGGTTGCATCAACCGCACCACGGATGGCACCAGTGTGGCTTGGCCGATGGCCCGTCGCACCCACTGCGGGTCCAAGTTGCGACGCTCAGCCAGTTCATCGGCAAAGCGCATGACCTCGGGCCGCGTGGCGTAAGCCGGGCCGAGGTTGGTGGCTGGGCGAGCCTTGCTCGGCCGCTTGTGTTTGTTGACGTGGGTGCGCTTGGCAGTTTTGATGGTTTTATCGGCCTTGGCTTTGACGGCAACCGCCTGGCTTTTCACGGTAACTGTCTGGCCAGAGCTTTCTGCCGCATGAACCGCCAGCGTTGTCCCCATGAACACCAGCGCACACGCCAAGAGTTGATGGCGCAGCCGGCGCCATGAAGCGTTCGCTGGGCGTGTGCTCGTTTGAAAGGCGTTGGGATGAGTCAAAAAGTGGTCCTGCTGAGGGCGTTGTTGAAAGACAAGAAGCGGTCTATCTGTGGGGTAATTTTAGGCATGTCTGCGGCATATTTTTCGGCCTCAAAAGAAGCCTTGTGAGTCGGTGAGCTCAGCCGTTTTGCCCTCATCCGCGTGGTAAGCTGATTTCCTAAAAACTGTGCATTCAACATAAGCTGACCGCCGAATCTGATGAACAAGACTGGCTATTTCACCCACGCAGACTGTCGTAAACACGAAATGGGACCCGGTCACCCGGAATGCCCCGAACGGCTAGACGCCATTGAAGACCGCTTGCTGATCACTGGTGTGGCCGATATGCTGGACCGGCGCGAGGCGCCACTGGCGCCGTTGGGCGATATTGAGTTGGCGCATGACCGCATGCTGGTGGCGGCACTGCATGGCCTGTCGAGCCAGCTCGCGGATGACATCAATGCCGGTGGCCCGTCTTACGCGCAGCTGGACCCCGACACCGCTATGAACGTGCACACTTGGAACGCCGTACTGCGCGCCGCCGGTGCCACGTTGGCGGCCACCGACGCGGTCATGGCGGGTGAGCTTGAAAACGCTTTTTGCGCCGTGCGACCACCCGGCCACCATGCTTGCCGCAGCCAATCCATGGGGTTCTGTTTCATCAACAGCATCGCGGTGGCCGCTAAATATGCGCTGGAGCGCCACGGGCTTGAACGCGTTGCCATCATTGACTTTGATGTGCACCATGGCAACGGAACAGAAGACATCATCACCGGCGACGATCGGATTTTGATGGTCAGCTTTTTTCAGCACCCGCTTTACCCAAACAGCGGTGCTGACAGCGATGAGCCCAACATGCTGAACCTGCCGATTCCGCCCTACAGCAAGGGCCCGTACATCCGTGACTTGATCGAGAAAACCTGGCTGCCGCGCTTGGAGGAATTCAAGCCGCAGATGATTTTCATCAGCGCTGGTTTTGACGCGCACCGTCTAGACGACCTTGGACAGCTGGGCTTGGTGGAGCAAGACTATGCCTGGATCACGCAGCAAATCAAAGACGTCGCCAAGCGCCATGCCAAGGGCCGCATTGTGTCGTCGCTAGAAGGCGGCTACAACCTCGATGCGCTGGCGCGCAGCGTTGAGGCGCACATTCGGGTCTTGGCCGAGCCGTGAACACCACCCTCCACACCGACAAGCTGCAAGCCTGGTTCTTGGCGCTGGCCCAGCAGGCCGCCTTGATCGAGTTTGTGGTGCTGGCCGTCTGCATGGGCTTGGCTTGGGTTTTGACTTCGCTGCTGCGCCGTGCCGTCGGCACCAAGGAAGACCGATCGATTCTCTTTGGCCGGAACATTCTGGACGGCGTGATGTTCCCCGTGCTGCTGCTGTGCTTGGGCTACGCCGCCCGGGCGATGCTGGCGGCGTCGCTGCCGATCACCGTCTTCACGGTGGCCATGCCGGTGATGGTGGCCTTGGCCGTCATTCGTTTGGGCGTGAAGGTTTTGCAAGTGGCCTTCAAAAATGCACCGCTGGTGCGTGCGTTTGAACGCACGATCTCTTGGTTGGTTTGGCTCGGTTTGGTGCTGTGGATCAGCGGGCTGCTGCCGCTGATCTTGGCAGAGCTTGACACCATCCACTGGCGCGTCGGCGCCAGTTCGATGTCGGTGCGCACCCTGATTGAGGGCACGCTGACGGCGGGCGTGGTGCTGATTGTGGCGCTGTGGATTTCGTCGGCGATTGAAACGCGCCTGCTGCGCTCGGCGGTGGGCAATGACTTGTCCTTGCGCAAGGCGGTCAGCAATGCGACGCGGGCCGTACTGGTCTTTGTGGGCTTGCTGGTGGCGCTGTCAGCGGTGGGCATTGACCTGACAGCGCTGTCGGTGCTGGGTGGCGCGATTGGCGTAGGCGTTGGTTTTGGTCTGCAAAAACTGGCAGCCAGCTACGTCAGCGGTTTTGTGATTCTGGCCGAGCGCAGCGTGCGCATTGGCGACAGCGTTCGGGTCGACGGTTTTGAGGGCCGCATCACCGACATCAATGCGCGCTACACCGTGGTGCGGGCCTTGACGGGCCGTGAGTCCATCGTGCCCAACGAAATATTCATCAGCAACCGGATTGAGAACTTGTCACTGGCCGACAGCCGGGTGATGCTCTCGACCGTGGTGTCGGTGGGCTATGACAGCGATGTGGATTTGGTACTGCGCTTGCTGCGCGAAGCCGCGTCAAGCCAAACCCGTGTGTTGAAAGACCCCGACCCCGTACCATCAGTCAACCTCACCAACTTTGGCGCAGACGGGCTGGAGTTCACGGTCAACTTTTGGGTGGTGGACCCTGAAAACGGCCAACAAAACATCCGCTCACTTGTCAATATGGCTATTCTCAAGTCGCTGCGCGAGCACGGCATTCAGATCCCTTATCCCCAGCGCGTGGTGCATCTGTCAAGGGCGGTTGTGCCAGCGCCCCTCGGCGGCATAGAATGATTAGCTTACGTCAACGTCAACTCAATATGTTTGGAGATTTCCGATGAAGGTTTTGGTACCCGTCAAACGCGTGGTGGATTACAACGTCAAGGTGCGCGTCAAGTCAGACGGCACGGGTGTGGACATCGCCAATGTCAAGATGAGCATGAACCCGTTCGACGAAATCGCGGTTGAAGAAGCCACCCGCCTGAAAGAAAAAGGCGCTGTGACCGAAGTCATCGCTGTCAGCTGCGGTGTCACGCAATGTCAAGAAACCCTGCGCACAGCCATGGCCATTGGTGCAGATCGCGCCATTTTGGTCGACACCACTGAAGAGCTGCAGCCGCTGGCCGTTGCCAAGCTGCTGAAAGCCTTGGTCGACAAAGAGCAACCGCAGCTGGTGATTCTGGGCAAGCAAGCGATTGACGACGACTGCAACCAAACCGGTCAGATGCTCGCTGCTTTGCTGGGCTGGCCACAGGCTACCTTCGCTTCTAAAGTCGAAGTGGCGGATGGCAAAGTCACCGTCAGTCGCGAAGTCGATGGCGGTTCTGAAACCCTGTCGCTCACGCTGCCCGCCATCATCACGACTGATCTGCGCTTGAACGAGCCGCGCTACGTGACGCTGCCGAACATCATGAAGGCGAAGAAAAAGCAGATGGACACCTACAAGCCAGAAGAGCTGGGTGTTGACGTCACGCCGCGCCTCAAAACCCTCAAAGTCAGCGAGCCGCCCAAGCGCAGCGCTGGTGTCAAAGTGGCCGATGTGGCTGCACTCGTCGACAAACTCAAAAACGAAGCGAAGGTAATTTAATGACTTCTCTGGTGATTGCTGAACACAACAACGCGGGCATCAAGCCCGCCACCCTCAACACCGTGACCGCAGCCGCTCAGTGCGGTGGCGACGTGCACGTGCTGGTCGCGGGCTTTAACGCCGCTGCCGCTGCACAAGCTGCCAGCCAGATCGCTGGCGTGAGCAAAGTGATTCACGTCGAAGGCGCACACTTTGAACACGGCTTGGCTGAAAACATGGCGGCGCAAGTGGTCGGCATGGCGTCGGCTTATTCGCACATCTTGTTTCCGGCGACCGCGTCAGGCAAAAACATGGCACCCCGCGTGGCTGCCACGTTGGACGTTGGCCAAATCTCCGACATCACGAAAGTTGAGAGTCCTGACACCTTTGAGCGACCGATCTATGCCGGCA
>JABMMH010000193.1 GCA_013205645.1 Polaromonas sp.
CTGCAGAACGTTCGCGGATTGACGCGGCGATTCCAAAAGGCATGCACATCGTCGCTTTAGACGAACGCGGCACCAACATCACCACTGTGGCTTTGGCCGACAAACTTCGGCTTTGGCAGCGCGAAGGCGACGACGTTTCAATCGTCATCGGCGGCCCCGATGGTCTTGACCCCGGCTTCAAACAAGCCGCTCATGAACGCATTCGCCTGTCTGACCTGACACTGCCTCACGCCATGGTGCGTGTGCTGCTGATAGAGCAGTTGTACCGCGCTTGGAGCATCACGGTGAATCATCCCTACCACCGCGAGTAGCCATGTCTGACTTCATTTATCTAGCCTCTCAAAGTCCGCGTCGGGCGCAGTTGCTGGAGCAACTTGGCTTGTCGTTTGAACGCCTGTTACCGGATCCGTCTGAAGACGCCGAAGCGCTTGAAGTTGTGCATGGGGCTGAGGCCCCTGCGACCTACGTCAAGCGCGTCACTCGGCTCAAGTTGCAAGCGGCTGTGGCGCGCATGCAGCGCCAAGGTTTGCCGGCCGCGCCGGTGTTGTGTTCTGACACCACCGTCGCCTTGGGCCGAACTATTTTAGGCAAGCCCTCTAGCGACGCCGATGCGATCCGCATGTTGACGCTGTTGTCTGGCGCAACGCACCGCGTGCTCACGGCGGTGGCTGTGCAGCACGGTAAAAAAACTGTCGAGGCGCTGAGCATTTCAAGCGTCACCTTTGCACACATGACGCGGCCCCAAATCAAAGCTTATGTCGCCTCTGGTGAGCCCATGGGAAAAGCCGGGGCTTACGCGGTGCAGGGCAGGGCGGCGGTTCACATCACCCGCATCAACGGCAGTTATTCGGGCATCATGGGTTTGCCTCTCTATGAAACCGCATTGCTCTTGCGCGCCGTTGGCGTGAAGATCTGACACCAGGACAGTCCCCCATGTCACAGGAAATCCTGATCAATTGGTCGCCCCAGGAAACCCGTGTCGCCGTCGTCGAAAACGGCGCAGTGCAAGAACTCCACGTTGAGCGAGCGCTTGAACGTGGCTTGGTCGGCAACGTTTACCTTGGCAAGGTGGTGCGCGTGCTGCCGGGCATGCAGTCTGCCTTCATCGACATCGGGCTCGACCGCACCGCCTTTTTGCATGTGGCTGATTTGATGAGCAGCATCAACAGCCGTCACGCAGAAGCGGAGCCCGGCAAGACTGAAACCGCACCGCCTTTGCCGATCGAGAAGCAGCTGTTTGAGGGGCGGGCCATCATGGTGCAAGTCCTCAAGGACCCGATTGGCACCAAAGGTGCTCGGTTGACGGCGCAGATCAGCATTGCTGGGCGCTTGCTGGTATTTTTGCCGCAAGATCGGCACATCGGCGTGTCGCAAAAAATCCCGCCCAAGCAGCGCGAAGAGTTGCGCCTGCGTTTGCAAGCCCTTGCCGGCGAGGCGGGTGGCGGCTTTATTCTGCGCACCAACGGCGAAGAAGCCAGCGACGCGGAACTCACTGAAGACATCGGTTATTTGCGCAAGACTTGGGCTCGCATCAAAGACGCATCCTTGCGTCTACCGCCGACCTCTGTCTTGCACCAAGACCTCAACTTACTGCAACGCGTGTTACGCGATGTGGTCTCTGAAGCCACGCAAAGCATCCGCGTTGATTCTCGTGAGCAGTGCGCGCAGTTGCAAACTTTCGCTGCGGAGTTCATGCCAGCGACACTGAAGAAAATTCAGCTTTATGCGGGTGAACGGCCGATTTTTGATTTGTTGAATATTGACGAAGAAATCGCACGTGCCTTGGGGCGTCGGGTTGAACTCAAGTCAGGCGGCTACCTGATCATTGACCAGACCGAAGCCCTGACCACGGTCGATGTCAACACCGGCGGTTTTGTCGGCGCGCGCAATTTTGACGAGACTGTTTTCAAGACCAACTTGGAAGCGGCGCAGACGATTGCCCGGCAACTCCGACTGCGCAATCTGGGCGGCATCGTGATCGTTGACTTCATCGACATGCTGCGCGACAACCACCGCGACGCTGTATTGGTCGAGTTCAAAAAACAGCTGGCTCGTGACCGTATCAAGACCACGGTCAACGGATTCTCGGCCTTGGGTTTGCTAGAGATGACACGCAAACGCACGCGTGAGTCGCTGTCGCATCAACTCTGCGAGCCGTGCAACGCTTGCGGCGGCAAGGGCGTGGTCAAGACCGCGCGCAGCGTGACCTACGACATCTTGCGCGAAATACTGCGCGAGGCCAGGCAGTTCAATCCACGTGAGTTTCGGGTTGTGGCGGCACCGCAAGTCATTGAGTTATTTTTAGATGAAGAAAGCCAGCACTTGGCTGGCTTGAGCGCCTTCATCGGTAAGCCAATTTCTTTGCAATCTGAAGTCGCGATGGCGCAAGAGCACTACGACATCGTGCTGCTTTAACGCCAAGAATTTATCAGTGCGGCTTGCTGCTGGTGTTGAAGCCCAACTGGTAAAGGTGGCTGTAGGCCCCGCCATTGGCCAGCAACTCCGCATGGCTGCCAGACTCCAGCACACGGCCACTCTCCAGCATGATGATCCGGTCGGCATGTTGAATAGTTGATAAGCGGTGCGCAATGATCACGGAGGTTCTGTCAGCCGTCAGCCGTTGGATAGCTTGCTGGACGGCTTGCTCGGACTCAGTGTCCAGTGCTGAGGTGGCTTCGTCCAAAATCAAAATCGGCGCATCTTTGTAGAGCGCTCTGGCGATGGCTAAACGTTGGCGTTGGCCGCCCGACAACTGCATGGCGTTATGGCCGAGCAGGGTGTCAATGCCTTTCGGCAGTTCTGCCAACAGCTTTTCTAAGTTGGCGGCTTGCAAGCATTGGGTCACTCGCGCCCGATCAATCGACTGCCCGAGGGCGACATTCGAGGCAATCGATTCGTTGAGCATCACCACGTGCTGGCTGACAAAGGCAAACTGTTCACGCAGCGATGTCAGGCTCCACTCTTTGAGCGCCACGCCGTCCAGGCTGATGGCGCCGGAAGAGAGATCTTGAAAGCGTGGCAACAAGTTCACCAAGGTGCTTTTACCCGACCCCGAGGTGCCGACAATCGCGATGGTTTCCCCCGGCTTGATGGTCAGATTGAGTTGGTCTAGGGCCGGGTTGGCGTCGGTTTTGTAGCGCACCGAGACATCCGTGAACGTGATGTCTCCGGTGACTCGGCTTTTGCTGAAGGTGCCGCTGGTTTCGTCGTCAATGTGGTCGAGCAGATTCAAGCCGCGCTCCAAAGCCGCGATGCCGCGGGTGATGGGCGTGGCTGCATCCGATAGACTTTTGATGGGCGCAATCAACAGCAGCATGGCGGTGACAAAGGCCACAAAACTGCCGACCGTGGTGGCGCCATCGGCGCTTTGCAGCAAGGCGATAGAGACCACGGCCGACAGCGCCACCGCCGCCAGCAGTTGGGTCAACGCGCTCATGCCCGCGTGGGCAACCGTCGACTTGATGGACAAATGACGCAGCGCCAAGCTGAGCAAATGAAAGCGCAAGGACTGAATTTTTTGCGCCGCATGCAGGCGAATATCGCGATGGGCCATCACGTTTTCTTCGACCACGTAGGCGAGGTCGTCAGTGGCTTTCTGGCTTTCTTTGGTCAGCCGGTAAAGCCGCTTGGAGAGTATCCGCACGACAGCGATGACCGCCGGGAAAATCAGCGCCACAACCAGCGTTAACTTCCAGTTCAGGTACAGCAGGTAGCCGATCAAGGCCAGCATGCTCAGCAGGTCGCGCGACAGCCGCATGACGGCGTTGACCAGCAAGCTCGAACCATTCTGTACTTCGTACACAACAGTGTTCGCAATGGTGCTGGAGGTCTGCTCGGTGAACAGGCTGAAGCGCGCGCTCAGGAGTTTGTCAAACATCGCCTCGCGGAGTTTTTGCAGGCCGACGTTGGTGACCTTGGCCAAACCATATTGCGCAAAAAATCCAGCCAGTCCGCGGACCCCAAAGAGCAGCATCAAAAAGACCGGCACTTGCCAGATGCTTAACTCGCCGCCAGGCTGAAAGCCGCGGTCCAGCAGGGGTTTCAGCAGTGCTGGCACCATGGGTTCTGTGGCGGATGCCATCAAGGTCGCAACAATCGCCAGAATCCAACCACTTTTTGAACTGCTGAAATATGGCCAGAGTCTTCTGACGCTTTCAGGAATGGTCCGCTTTTTCGCCGTCGGTGGAGTCGCTTGAGGCGAAGAAGTTGAATGGTTCAAGGGCTTTTTCCGGGTTGCCAGCTTTGCCTCCATTATCGTTGGGCTTCTGCGGTGAATAAATTTAGTAGCGATTTGTTTCGTTTAGACTTTGGTGTTCCGTATTGTCTTGTCCGGTGTGTACTATGCAGGCTTAAGCTGCATAGGCAAAGAATCTCGTGTTGAACAGTCTGGATCGTCAAATTGATGAATGATTTTAGTTTTGAAAATATTCAGCGGCGCGGTGCGCTGAAGGCGCTGTCGTCAGCTTCGCTGTTGGCGGTGGCTGCCTTTCCGGCGCTGGCCCAATTCCGTGTTGAAGTGTCTGGCATTGGCCTGACGCAATTGCCCATTGCTTTGCCCGTCTTCAAAGGCGAAGCGCAAGCACCCCAAAAAATCAGCGCCATTGTAAAAGCCGATTTGGAGCGCAGCGGCATGTTCCGCTCGGTGGACACCGCTGGCCTGCAGGCTGACGAAACCACCCAGCTTGACGCGAATGCTTGGCGCCAACGCGGTGCTGACTCCGTCGCCACCGGCAGCATCACTGCCTTGGCCGATGGCCGCTTTGATGTGCGCGTGCGCTTGTGGGATGTTGTTCGTAGCCAAGACTTGGGCGGCCAAAGCCATGTTGTTGCAGCCGCCGATCTGCGCTTGGCAGCGCACCGTGTGGCCGACTTCATCTACGAAAAAATCACCGGTGAAAAAGGTATTTTTGCCACCCGCATTGCCTACGTCACTAAGACGGCGCAGCGTTTCAATTTGTGGGTCGCAGACTCTGATGGTGAAAACGCCCAGTCGGCGCTGACCAGCCCAGAGCCGATTATTTCGCCGTCTTGGTCACCTACCGGCGGTCAGCTGGCGTACGTCTCGTTCGAGTCTCGCAAGCCGGTGATTTATTCACACGACGTGGCCACCGGCAAGCGCCGCCTGCTGGCCAATTTCAAGGGATCCAACAGCGCACCGGCTTGGTCACCAGACGGTCGTCAATTGGTCGCCACGCTCAGCCGCGATGGTGGCTCGCAGATCTTTGCACTCGACGTCAACGGCGGCGAGCCACGGCGTCTGACGCAGTCAGCCAGTATTGACACCGAGCCGACTTACTCACGCGATGGCAAAAGTATTTATTTCGTCAGTGACCGTGGCGGCGCACCGCAAATTTACAAAATGGCACCCTCGGGCGGCAGTCCGCAACGAGTGACCTTCACGGGGTCCTACAATATCTCTCCAGCGTTGAGTCAAGATGGTCGCTGGATGGCCTATATTTCCCGTGTCGGTGGCGCTTTCAAGTTACACCTCATGGACTTGGCCAGCGGTGCTATATCTGCCATCACAGACACCAGTGCGGACGAAAACCCCAGCTTTTCACCTAACAGTCGTTTGGTTTTGTACGCCACGCAACAACAAGGTCGCGAAGCGCTCATGACCAGCACCTTGGATGGAAAAATCAAGGCGCGCCTGTCAGGTGCCAGCGGTGATATCCGCGAACCTGACTGGGGCCCGTTTCAGCGTTAATTTTTTCTTTTTATTTTTTTAGTCTTTTTCGAGAGGTTTTCATGAAACGTATTCTTTCAGTCTTGTCGGTGCTCACGCTTTCTTTCGTTTTGGCCGCATGCGGCTCCAGTGTCAAACTGAGCGACGTGCCGGTTGAAGACCGCAGCACTTCGGCCGGTGCAGCAGGCGCAGGCGCTGCTGGTGGCGCGACTGGCAGCGGCGTGGCTCCGGTCGAGATCATGACCACAGACACCACGGTGGCAGGCCCAGTCGGTGCTGCACGTGTTTTCTTCTTTGATTACGACAGCTTCACCATCAAGCCAGAGTTCCAGGGCGCGATTGAAATGCACGCTCGTTTTCTGACCACCAACAAAAACCGTAGGATCGCCATCGAAGGCCACACCGACGAACGTGGTGGTCGTGAGTACAACTTGGCGCTGGGCCAAAAGCGTTCTGAAGCCGTCCGGCGCTCGCTGTCTTTGTTGGGTGTCTCTGAGACCCAAGTCGAAGCTGTGAGTTTTGGTGAAGAAAAGCCAGCTGTTGCAGGCATCAACGAAGAAGCCTTCGCCAAGAACCGTCGCGCTGAAATCACTTACCGATGAATTGCAGGACTGAGGCTGTGAGGCCATCCTTGACGCAGCGCTCGCGTGTCGCCTTGTTGGCTGTGGTGTTGTTGTCAATGGGGACAGCCCAAGCAGCTTTGTTTGGCGACGACGAAGCGCGGAAAGCGATCCTGGAACTGCGGACCAAGGTTGATGAACTGCAGCAAAAAAGTGCTGATGATCTGCGCAAAGTGACTGAAGAGAATGCGCAATTGAATGCGCAGCTTCGTCGAAGCATCCTCGAGTTGGCTGGCCAGATTGAAAGTTCGCGCGGCGAGTTGGCCCGAATGCGCGGCCAAGACGAGCAGTTTGCACGTGAGCTGTCCGAGCTCCAAGTGCGCCAAAAAGACTTGTTGCAGTCGATGGAAGACCGGCTCAAAAAATTCGAACCCAGCAAGGTTCGGGTTGACGGCCTAGAGTTCGTCGCTGAGCCGGCTGAGGTGCGCGACTTTGACGCCGCCTTGGCGACCTTGCGCAAGGGTGAGTATGTTCAAGCCCAAGCGTCATTCACCGACTTCAACCGGCGCTACCCCAGCAGCGGCTACAAGCCTTCCGCTTTGTTTTGGCTGGGCAACGCCCTGTACGCCCAGCGCAATTACAAAGACGCCATCAGCAACTTTCGTGCGCTCATGAGCGCTGCGCCTGCTCATTTGCGTGCGCCGGAGGCCTTGCTGTCTATTGCCAATTGCCAGATTGAGTTGAAAGAGACCAAGGGCGCTCGCACAACTTTGGGTGAGTTGCTCAGTGCCTACCCGCAGTCTGAGGCTGCAACCGTTGGCAAAGAACGTTTAGCCAAACTGAAGTAACCCGATCTTTGGTCATCGGCCAAGGACTTCCATCCCCTTAAAATAAGGGAATGGACATCACCGCACTTCAAACCCTTAACAGCCAAATTCTTTGGGCCGCATTCACGCTGTCTGCGTTATTTGGCGCTATTGCACAGCGCACCCACTTTTGCACCATGGGTGCAGTCAGCGACATTGTCAGCATGGGCGATTGGACGCGCATGCGCGTCTGGGGTCTGGCGGCCGGTGTCGCCTTGATCGGCTTTGCCGGCCTGGCTGCTACGGGGCTGATTGACCCGACCAAAACACTTTATGTGTCAAACCGCTTTCTCTGGCTGTCCGCGCTGGTGGGCGGCTTGCTGTTTGGCTTTGGCATGGTGCTGGCGTCGGGCTGCGGCAGTAAAACACTGGTCCGCTTGGGTGCCGGCAACCTGAAATCTTTGGTGGTTTTCATTGTCTTGGGTTTGGCCGCTTTTGCCACCCTCAAGGGCATCACGGCGGTGTTGCGGGTCAATACCGTCGACAGTGTGGCCATCGACTTTGCCACGCCGGCCACCTTGGGTCAGTGGCTCGCCAACGCCAGTGGCTTGCCGCCTGCTACAACCGCTTTGGCGCTTGGGCTTGCGCTCGGATTGGGCTTCATGGTGTGGGCGCTGTCCGGTCGGGACTTCCTCAACTTTGACAACTTGTTGGCGGGTCTTGGTATTGGCGCCATCATCACAGCGCTTTGGTGGGTCAGCGGCAGCTTGGGATTTGTCCCGGAGCACCCTGAAACCTTAGAAGCTGTCTATCAGGCGACGAATTCTGGGCGTGCCGAGGCCATGAGCTTTGTTTCGCCTGTGGCTTACAGCCTCGACTGGTTGCTTTTCTTCAGTGACAAAAGCAAGGTTCTGACTTTGGGCATCGTCTCGGTGGTCGGCGTGGTGGTGGGTTCCGCCGTGTATGCACTGGCCTCTCGCTCGTTTCGTTGGGAAGGCTTTGGCGGCACCGAAGACACTGCCAACCACATCGTTGGCGCGGTGCTGATGGGTGTCGGCGGTGTGGCGGCGATGGGTTGCACCATCGGTCAAGGCTTGTCGGGTATCTCCACTTTGAGTGCCACCAGCTTTGTGGCTTTAGCGGCGATATTGCTAGGCGCTACGGCTGGACTCAAGTACCAAATTTGGCGCCTTGAGCGCACGCTGTAGTGGCAGCGGATCTCGAGCGACGCTTCGGCGGTCTGGCACGCCTCTATGGTCAGGTTGGGGCGCAGCGCATTCGCCAAGCGCACGCGGTGGTGGTGGGCTTGGGTGGCGTCGGTTCTTGGGCAGCCGAAGCATTGGCCCGCAGCGGTGTGGCCAAGCTCACGCTGATCGACCTCGACCACATCTCTGAGTCCAACATCAACCGCCAACTGCATGCGCTGGACAACACGCTAGGGCAGTCCAAGGTCGAAGCCATGCGTGAGCGCATTCGGCTGATCAACCCAAGCTGTGAAGTGATCTGTGTTGAAGAATTTGTAGACGCCAGCAACTGGCCGCTCATCGCTGGTCTTGCTGTTCTCGACGACGACGCGCCATTGGCCGTGCTGGACGCCTGCGACCAAGTGCGAGCCAAAACCGCCATGGCCGCGTGGGCCATTCAGCACCGCGTTAACTTCATCACCGTCGGCGCGGCAGGCGGCAAGCGTCACGCGCACCGCGTAGACATCGACGACCTCTCGCTCACCACGCACGACCCCTTGTTAGCGCAGTTGCGTTACCGACTGCGCAAAGAGCAGGGCGCTGCACGCCTCGACAAGATCGGTGTTGCCTGCGTCTTTAGCCGCGAGTCAGTTGTTCAGCCCGATGCAGTAAGCGACACCGGTGACACCGGTGACACCGACGGCAGCTTGAATTGCCACGGCTACGGATCGGTGGTCAGCGTTACATCAACCTTCGGTGTCTGTGCTGCAGGTTGGTTGTTAGATAAAATTGCGACTGATTTTCAAAACAGCCAAAAAAGGACGCTATAATTTGAGGCTCAGCTGAAGAGGACAAAATCTAAATCAGCAGAGAGCAAGAAGAACAAGTGGGACGTTAGCTCAGTTGGTAGAGCAGCGGACTTTTAATCCGTTTGTCGTGGGTTCGACCCCCGCAC
>JABMMH010000194.1 GCA_013205645.1 Polaromonas sp.
CAACAAAGACGCGCCAATCAACAGATAAAAAGCTGTTTCCAGCAAAAAACTCAACGCTCGCATCACCATCACCGCCTTGGCTTTTTGCTGGGTTTACTTGACTTGCGCGGTGCGCCCCCAGCCGACTTCTTCACAGCAGCTTTGAGCGCTTGAATCGGCGAACGGGCCGCACCGCGGTCTGACGCCCCACTGCTGCGTGCGGCAGAACGATCCGGGCGCTCTGAGCGCTTACCGCCACCTTTGCGAGCAACGTCGCGTTCACCAGAGGGGCCATCGAATGCGCCGCCACCAGACTTGTCTTTCATGGCGCGAGCCGTCAACTCCTCGCCTTCGTGCACCAACCTGAAGTCAATCTTGCGGCCATCCAGGTCGACGCGGCTGACCTGCACCCGAACCCGCGTGCCGATGGCATAACGCATACCCGTACGCTCACCGCGAAGCTCTTGCCGGGCTTCGTCAAAGCGGAAGTATTCGCTGCCGAGTTCGGTGATGTGCACCAGTCCTTCGACATACATCGCGTCCAAGGTGACGAAAATCCCAAAACTGGTCGCCGAACTGACGACCCCGCCGAACTCTTCACCCAAATGGCCGCGCATGTATTTGCATTTGAGCCAAGCTTCAACGTCGCGGCTGGCCTCGTCGGCCCGGCGTTCGTTGGCACTGCAATGCAGGCCGGCGGCTTGCCAGGCGAGTTGGTCAGGGCTCGGTTTTTTCGGCTTTTGATCCGACTCCACCGCCCGCGCAGCCAAACGCTTAGACAACTTGGCATGCGCTTCGCCCGGTGTTGGCAAGGCCGGCAACTGATATTTAGCCTGCTTCAGCACGGCCTTAATAACGCGATGCACCAGCAAATCCGGGTAGCGCCGAATTGGGCTGGTGAAATGCGTGTAAGCCTCGTACGCCAAACCAAAGTGGCCGTTGTTCATCGGCGTGTAAATCGCCTGCGACATGGAGCGCAGCAGCATCGAATGAATTTGCTGGGCGTCAGGCCGGTCTTTGGTGGCCAAGGCAATCGACTGAAACTCACCCGGCAGCGGGTCATCACTGATGGTCAACCCCAAGCCGATAGCTTTGAGGTAGCTACGCAGCGTGTCTTTTTTCTCAGGCGTCGGGCCTTCGTGCACGCGGAACAAGCCGGCATGCTTGCTCTGCGCAATGAAGTCCGCCGAGCAGACGTTGGCCGACAACATGGCTTCTTCGATCAATCGGTGCGCGACATTGCGAGTGCGCGGCACGATTTTCTCGATACGGCCAGCGTCATCGCAAACGATCTGAGTTTCTGTGGTTTCGAAGTCCACCGCACCGCGAACGCCACGCTCTTTCAGCAGGGCTTGGTAGACATCGTGCAAATCCAGCAAATGCGGCACCAGCGCTTTGCGCTGAGCGGCTTCTGGGCCACGTGTGTTGGCCAAAATAGCCGCCACTTCGGTGTACGTGAACCGGGCGTGACTGAACATCACCGCCGGATAAAACTGATAGGCGTGAACTTCGCCTTTGGCATTGATCAGCATGTCGCAGACCATGCACAGCCGCTCCACATTCGGGTTCAGTGAACACAGGCCGTTGGAGAGTTTTTCGGGCAGCATCGGGATCACGCGGCGCGGAAAGTACACGCTGGTGGCCCGGTCGTAGGCGTCAATGTCAATCGCGCTGCCGGTCTCTACATAGTGGCTGACATCGGCAATCGCCACCAGCAAACGCCAGCCCTTGCCACGACCGACTTTGGCCGGTTCGCAGTACACCGCGTCATCGAAGTCGCGTGCATCTTCGCCGTCAATCGTCACCAGCGCAATGTCGGTCAGGTCAACGCGGCCTTGCTTGTCAATGGGCCGCACGGCGTCAGGCAAAGCGCGGGCCAGCGCCAGCGCTTCATCGCTGAACTCATGCGGTACGCCATATTTGCGCACGGCAATCTCGATTTCCATGCCGGGATCATCAACTTCTCCCAGCACTTCTTTGACACGACCAGCCGGTTGACCGAACAGCGCGGGCGGCTCGGTCAGTTCGACCACCACCACCTGACCCGGCTTGGCCGTGCCGGTGGCACCTTTGGGAATCAGAATGTCTTGACCGTAGCGCTTGTCTTCAGGGGCGACCAGCCAGACGCCGCTTTCATGCAGCAAACGGCCAATGATCGGATTCGGCGAGCGTTCGATGATCTCGGTGACGCGGCCCTCGGGGCGGTTTTTACGGTCATGGCGCACGATGCGGGCTTTGACCCGATCTTTGTGCAGAACCGCGCGCATTTCGTTGGGCGGCAGGTAAATATCGGCCTCACCGTCATCGCGCTGGACAAAGCCGTGGCCGTCACGGTGACCCGAAACGGTGCCTTCAAATTCGGCTAACAGGTTGGACACCTGGCTCGAAGGGTTTTGAGTTGTTTTGATAAGTGATCTCTTTCGTGAGATGGTCGATAAAAATAGAGGGCCTGATGCAGCTTACGCCGAGCAGGTCCGCGCTTTGGCATGAAGGGCGAGGCGCAAGGCGCCATCTTGATGGAAAGCAGAGTTCATGAGCAACAGCATAAGGCATGCACGTTACAAACCGGAACAGGGTGAATAGTTGAATTTTTTTGGGCAACTCATTCAATAAGCGGGTTTTCTAATGGTACATTACTAGCTGTGCCCGGGTGGCGGAATTG
>JABMMH010000195.1 GCA_013205645.1 Polaromonas sp.
CGGGCCAGCAATTCGCGCGGCTCAAAGGGCTTGGGCAGATAGTCGTCGGCGCCTATTTCGAGGCCGATGATGCGGTCCATCGGGTCGCCCTTGGCGGTCAGCATCAGTACTGCGACGTTGGATTTGTCGCCATGGGCGCTGCGGCTTTTGATGCGTCTGCAGACCTCTAAGCCGTCCATGTCGGGCAGCATCAAATCGAGGATCACGAGGTCGGGTTCGCTGTTGTCTAGGGCCGCTAAGCCGCTGTTGCCATCGGCTGCGTGCGTGAAGCCGTAGCCTGACTGGCGCAGGTAGTCGCCGACCATGGCGGCAAGGCGGTTGTCGTCTTCAATCATCAAGAGTTGCTGCGTCATGGGCGTGGGTCTCGATCGGTGGTGAAGCGGGCAGGGGGCAGAAAGTGTTCAATCTAGGCAAGGATACATCTTGAACCCACGCTGGCAATGCGGCTTGAAGCCGCCGTAAAGATGCGGTAAATCTCGAGCTTCAGCGCTTCAAGGCAGCGGCTTGCGCGGCTTGCTTGGAAGCCAGCCAGACCAGCAGCAACACCGGCACGCCGAGCAGCGCCGTGCCAATGAAAAAGGTCGGGTAGTTGTAAGCGTCGACAAAAGCGCCTGAGTAGCCGGCCAAAAACTTCGGCAGTAGCAGCATCATCGAGCTGAACAAGGCGTACTGCGTGGCCGAATAATTGACGTTGGTCAGACCTGAGAGATAGGCGATGAAGGCCGCCGAGGCGATGCCGCTGGACAGGTTGTCGGCCGAGATCACGAACATCAGCGCGGTCACGTCATGGCCGCGCGTAGCCAGCCAGGCAAACAGCAGGTTGCTGGCGGCGCTGAGCACGGCGCCCAGCATCAGCACGCGCATCACGCCAAAGCGCATCGCCAGCAGGCCGCCCATGAAGGCGCCGACCAGCGTCATGACGACGCCGAAAACCTTGGTCACCGCCGCGACTTCGTCTTTGCTGAAACCCATGTCCACATAAAACGGATTCGCCATGATGCCCATCACCACGTCACTGATGCGGTAGACCGCAATCAGCGCCAAAATCAAGGCCGCTTGTTTGCCGTAACGTTTTAAAAAGTCAGCGAAGGGTTCGACCAGCGCGCCCTTCAGCCATTCGGCCACATTGCGTGCACGCGGCATAACGATGGCTGCGGGCTCGGGCGAAAACAAAACCGTGACCATGCCCAGCAGCATCGACGCAGCCATCACCAGGTAAGCGGTTTGCCAAGCGGCTTGCTGGTAACCCGTGACGCCGGCGACTTCAGCGCGTGCGGCGATCCACAGCACGCCAGCGCCGGCCCAGATCATGGCGATGCGGTAACCCGTTTGGTAGGACGCCGCCAGCGCCGCTTGCCGCTGCACGTCGGCGGATTCAATCCGGTAAGCGTCCAGCGCGATGTCTTGCGTGGCCGACGCCACCGCCACCGCCAGCGCGCACCAAACCATCGGCAACAGGGCCAGTCGTGGGTCGGTGAAGGCCAGACCGATCAAGGCCGCCATGATGACGCTTTGCGACAGCAGCAACCAGCTGCGGCGCCGGCCCAGCCAGCGCGTCAGCAAGAAAATAGGCAGCCGGTCGACCAGTGGCGCCCAGACCCATTTAAAGCCGTAAGCCAGCCCGATCCAGCTCAGGTAACCGATGGTGGTGCGGTCAATGCCGGCTTCGCGCAGCCAAAAACTCAGCGTGCCAAAGACCAGCAGCAAAGGCAAGCCGGCCGAAAATCCCAGCAGCAACATGCGCAGCGTAGAGGGTTCAAGGTAGACGCGCAGGGTTTGGCCCCAACTTGGCCGGTCGGTGGGGCTGTTGGCGGATGTCGGCTCACTGGCAGTTTGGCTCATGCGGGAATAATACGGTGTGACTTGCCCTACAGTGACTCGGACACTCAAACAATGGAATACTCAGACCATGAAAAAATCAACTGGTGGTTGCGCATGGCGATGACGTGGGGCTTGCGCTTGTCGTCGGCCTTGTTGGTCGCAACCTTGGCGCTGCCCGGCGTTGCGCTCGCGCAGCGCGAAGGCGTCGATGTGGGCGGCAACTCCAGCTTTGCCCAACTGGTGCCGGCCGACGACATTGAAGC
The DNA here is from genome assembly GCA_013205645.1 of Polaromonas sp. Lineage (GTDB taxonomy): Bacteria > Pseudomonadota > Gammaproteobacteria > Burkholderiales > Burkholderiaceae_C > Polaromonas. Next base: position 2,085 of record JABMMH010000195.1, read on the forward strand.
CTCGGCCGTCAAGCAATACAACGAGATCTTGAAGCAGGCGGCCAGCAAAAATGCCTTGGGCGCGGCCGACCACGCGCAAGTGATCCGCTTGCGCCGTATCGCCCAGCGCCTGATCCCGTTCACCAACGAGTGGAACCCGCGCGCCAGGACGTGGAAGTGGGAGGTCAACCTGATCGGCAGCAAGCAGATCAATGCGTTTTGCATGCCGGGTGGGAAAATCGTTTTTTACACCGGCATCTTGGAACAGCTGCAACTCACTGACGACGAGGTGGCGCAGATCATGGGCCATGAAATTGCCCACGCCCTGCGTGAGCATGC
>JABMMH010000196.1 GCA_013205645.1 Polaromonas sp.
CGCGTGCCATGACGATGGTGTTGGCCGTCGGCACGTCAATGCCGGTCTCGATGATGGTCGAGCACAGCAGTAGGTTGTAGCGCTGGGCGACAAAATCTTTCATGACCTTTTCGAGCTGGCGCTCCGGCATCTGGCCGTGCGCCACGGCGATGCGTGCCTCGGGCAGCAAGGCTTCCAGCTTCTCGCGCCGGTTCTGGATGGTGTCGACTTCGTTGTGCAAAAAGTAAACCTGACCCCCGCGCTTGAGTTCGCGCAGCACGGCTTCCCGAATCACGCCATTGCTTTCGCTGCGCACAAAGGTTTTGATGGCCAGGCGGCGCTGCGGAGCAGTGGCGATCACGCTTAAGTCGCGCAGGCCTTCGAGGGCCATGCCCAGCGTGCGCGGAATCGGCGTAGCGGTCATGGTCAGCACGTCGACCTCGGCGCGAAACGCCTTCATGGTCTCTTTGTGGCGGACGCCAAAACGGTGCTCTTCGTCGATGATGAGCAGCCCCAAGCGTTGGAACTTGGCGTCCTTGCTCAGCAGCTTGTGCGTGCCGACGACGATGTCCACCGTGCCGTCGGCAATGCCCTTCATGGCGGCGGTGATTTCTTTGGCCGATCGAAAACGGCTCATCTCGGCGACCTTCACCGGCCACTTGGAAAAGCGGTCGACCAGTGTTTGGTAATGCTGCTCCGCCAGTAGCGTGGTCGGCGCCAGCAGAGCAACCTGCTTGCCGCCGGTGATGGCGATGAAGGCGGCGCGCAAGGCGACTTCGGTTTTGCCAAAACCGACGTCGCCGCAGATCAACCTGTCCATCGGGCGCGGGCTGATCATGTCTTGAATCACCGCGTGAATGGCGGCGCGCTGGTCAGCGGTTTCTTCAAAGCCGAAGTCGTTGGCGAAGGTCTCGTAATCGTTGGGCGAGTAGCGGAACGCATGGCCTTCACGAGCGGCGCGGCGGGCGTAAATATTCAGCAGCTCGGCGGCTGAATCTCGCACCTGTTCGGCAGCCCGGCGTTTGGCTTTTTCCCACTGACCGCTGCCGAGTCGGTGCAGCGGCGCTTCGTCGGCGCTGACGCCGGTGTAGCGGCTGATCTGATGCAACTGGCCGACCGGCACATACAGCGTGGCATCGTCGGCATATTGCAGGTGCAAAAATTCGCTGGGCCCCTGGCCCAAATCCATGTTGATCAGGCCTTTGTAGCGGCCAATGCCGTGGGCGCTGTGGACCACCGGGTCACCGACATTGAGCTCGGACAGGTCTTTGATCAGCGCCTCAACATCGCTGACTTGTTCTTGTTTTTTGTTGCGACGGCGAATGGTCACGCCGGCAGCAAAGAGCTCTGTTTCGGTGATGAAGTCAATGGCGTCTTCGGGCCAGCTGAAGCCTTCGGCCAGCGCTGCGGTGGCGATGCCCAGCTTTTCGGGGCTGGTCCGAAAGTCTTCCAGCGAGTCAAAGGCCGGCGGGCTGATGCTACTGGCGCGCAAAAAGTCGAGCAGGCTTTCACGTCGGCCGTCGCTTTCGGCCAAGATCAAGACGCGGTGCGCCGTGCTGTTGATGTGCTTTTTAAGTTGACCCAGCGGGTCTTCTGCGCCGCGCACCACGGCCATTTCGGGCAGCTTTTGAAAGTGCGCGCTGTCGGCCACATCCGACACCGATGCCCGCAAGGCGAGTTGCGGGTAATGGTTGGCGCGGGTGTAAAACTCTTCAATGCTCAGAAAGAGGGATTCCGGCGGCAGCGCCGGCCTTTCGGGCACGCCTTGCACCAAACGGTAACGGTCTTTGGTGTCTTGCCAGAAGCGTTGAAACGCCGGTTCCAAGTCGCCGTGCAGCACGATGGTCGCGTCTTCAGGGCGACTGCCGAGGTAGTCAAAGACGGTGGCGGTTTGTTCAAAAAACAGCGGCAAGTAATACTCGATGCCGGCTGTGGCCACGCCATTGCCCATGTCTTTGTAGATGCGGCTTTTGGTCGGGTCGCCGTCCAGCAGTTCGCGCCAGCGGCTTCTGAACTTGGCGCGGGCGTCGTCGTCCATCGGGAACTCACGACCCGGCAGCAAACGCACTTCAGGCACCGGGTACAGGCTGCGCTGGCTGTCCGGGTCAAAGGTGCGGATCGAGTCGACTTCGTCGTCAAACAAATCCACCCGGTAAGGCACCAAGGAACCCATCGGGAACAGGTCAATCAGGCCGCCGCGCACGGCGTATTCGCCGGGGCTGACCACTTGGGTCACATGGCTGTAGCCAGCCAGTGTCAGTTGCGCCTTGAGCTTGGCTTCGTCGAGTTTTTGTTTGACCTTGAACTCAAAGGTGTAGCCGGCCAAAAAGCTAGGGGGTGCGAGCCGGTACAGCGCGGTGGTGGCGGGCACGATGACTAAGTCAGCACCGGTGTCTTTGTCGCGCTGGCTGATGCGCCAGAGCGTCGCTAAACGCTCGCTGATCAAATCTTGGTGCGGTGAAAAGGCGTCGTAAGGCAGGGTTTCCCAGTCGGGGAACATCACACAGCGCAGCTCAGGGGCAAAAAACACCAACTCGTCGAGCAGGCGCTGCGCCGTGCTCGCGTCGGGGGTGATGATGGCCGTGAGTTTGCCTTGCGCTTTTTCACGCAGGCCGAGCCTGGCCAGCAGCAGAGCGTCGGCCGAGCCGACGGGTTGGGGCAACGTGAAGCGTTTGCCCGGAACAAGTTTGGGTAAATCCATGACGGCTCAGTAACACCAGAAGAAGGGCTGACAGCGGCACCAATGCCAAAACCCCCAAACGGACGGATGGGGGGTGCGGTCATGATTTTAGAATCTATGATGAACTCATGAGCGAGAACGCAGAAAAATCCCGTAATTCCCCTGGTTTTCAAGACGCCGCACGTGTTTTTGTCTTGATTCCGTGTGCCGGACTAGGCGCCCGTGCCGGCTTGCCGGACGTCGACGGCGTCGCTGGACGGCCCAAGCAATACCAGCCGATCGCTGGCACGCCGATGATCATCCACACGGTCGAGGCCTTTCGGGCGCTTGGTGCTAACTTGGCCGGACTGTGGCTGGTGATCTCGCCGGATGACACTGATTTCGAAGACGTCTTTCCAGGCTTTAACGCCGAGGGCGAGCATCTGCTGCGGGCCGGTGGCGCGACCCGGGCGGCCTCCGTGCGCAACGGCCTTCAGGCACTACTGGCAACGCCCGGTGCTGCCAAAGGCAACGACTGGGTGCTGGTGCATGATGCGGCGCGCTGTCTGATCACGCCCCAGCAAATTCAGGCTTTGATCAGCAGCTGCCGTGACGACGCCGTCGGCGGTTTGTTGGCCCAGCCCTTGGCCGACACGCTCAAGTCTGAACGGCTGGACGAGCACGGTGTACGGGTCAGCGCCACTGTAGACCGTGCCGGTAAATGGCTGGCGCAGACGCCGCAGATGTTTCGCATTGGTGCTTTGCTGCAAGCGCTGGCGCAGGCCGAACACAGCGGACGCGTCGTCACCGATGAGTCGAGCGCGATGGAGGCCTTGGGCTTGTCGCCGAAACTGGTTCGCGGCAGCGCCCTCAATCTCAAAATCACCTACCCTGAAGACTTCGCCTTAGCCGAAGCCATCTTGCTGAGCCGGCTAGGCTGAATCAGATCAACACCAAAACCCATGACATTGCTCGAAACTTCCTCACCGTCCCAAGCTTCAATGCCACGTTTTCGCATCGGCGAAGGCTGGGACACCCATGCGCTGGTGGCCGGTAGGCCGCTCATCATCGGCGGTGTGCTTGTGCCTTACGAACGCGGTCTGTTGGGGCACTCGGATGCCGATGTGCTGTTGCACGCCATCACCGATGCGCTGCTGGGTGCTGCTGCCTTGGGTGACATTGGCCGGCATTTCCCAGACACCGACGCGCAATTCAAAGGCGCTGACTCTATCGTCTTGTTGGTCGAAGCGGCTAGGCGAGTCCGTGAGAAAGGTTGGTTGATTGGCAACATCGACAGCACGGTGATCGCGCAAGCGCCCAAGCTGGCGCCGCACATCCCGGCCATGCAGCGCAGCATCGCGGCTGCGCTGGGCTTAGCGTTTGAGCAAGTGAATGTGAAGGCCAAAACGGCCGAGAAAATGGGGCCGGTCGGCGAAGGCCTCAGCATGGAGGCCAGAGCGGTTGTCTTGCTGGTCAGCCCTGGCGTAATTTGATGTGCGCGGCCAGCCCACCGGTGTCGGCGTTGGCGAGTGAAAAGACGCCGCCCATGCTGGCAATGGTTTTTTCAACGATGGCCAATCCCAAGCCCGCGCCAGTGGCTGAGGTGCGCGCAGTATCACCGCGGTAAAACGGCCGCGTCAATTTTCGCAGGCTGTCTTCTGGCACGCCTGCGCCGTGGTCCAACATCTTCAGGTGCACCCACTGCCCGCTGGTTTTTGCCTCGATATCTACTTTGGCGAAACTCGCCCCGGGACTTTTTCCGTAGCGGCGAGCGTTTTCTAGCAGGTTGGTGATGGCGCGCAGAAGCTCCACCTTGTCAGCTTTGACGGTCAGTTCTGGCGAAATTTTCACATTCACATCCAGATCTTTGTTGTCTGCGATGGTGTACAAAGCCGCCTCGACAATCTCGTTCAGATGAACAGTTTCGAGTTGCGTCTGGTCGGGTCTGGCGTAGTCCATGAACTTGTTGATGATGGCGTCGAGTTGGCTGATGTCGGCGGCCATGTGCGCGCGGGCACTCTCGTCGCTCACGCTCATCTCGGTTTCCAGCCGCAGCCTAGCCAGCGGTGTGCGCAAGTCATGTGAGATGCCAGCCATCATGACGGCGCGGTCGGTCTCCATTTTTGAAAGCTGTTCGGCCATGCGGTTAAAGCCGATGTTGACTTCGCGGATCTCGCTGGTGGTGGCTTGTTCGTCCAGCAAACGGGCGTCGAAATCTCCCTCGCGCATGCGACTGGTGGCGTAAGAAAGTTGCTTCAGCGGCCGGTTGATCAGCCCGGCAATGAAGGCTGCACCGGCGAGTGACAAGACTGCAGCCGTGCTCAGCCAAATGGCCCAAGTGCTGGTGCGTGCGGGGCCGATGCGCTCCAAATCTGTTTGCAGCCAGTAACCCTCTTCGTCAATGTGAAAGCCGACCCACAGGCCGGGTTGGCCGTTGACCGATTTCGCCACCAAGGTACTGCTGCCCATGCGTTTGTAAAGCTCTTCGCTGATGCGCTGGCTCAATGGGTCAGACCCCAGTGGCACGTAGCGGTCGCTGGGCTTGCGGTGCGAGATGCTCACGCCCTCTTGTTCGGCCAAGGTCTTGATCAGGGACACGCGGGCAATGGCGTCTGCGTAGCGCAGGCCTGCATGGCTGAGGTTCACCAGAGAGGCAATTTGTTGGGCATTTTGAATCGCCCTGGGTTCTGATTCAAGTGAACTGAAGGTTTGTAGCCAGGTCACGATGGAGACCAGCAGCAACACCGCCAAAAAGAAAAAAGTCCGCCAAAACAAACTGATGCCAGGCGTTGGCAACGCATCCAGTGGGGCAGAGGAATTTTCGAGGGAACTCTGGTGCGGCTTGCTCATTGATGACCATTTTAGTTGGTGCCATCCGGCACAAACACATAGCCGACACCCCAGACAGTTTGAATGTAGCGTGGCACCGCTGCGTCAACTTCCACCAATTTGCGCAGCCGGGAGACTTGGACGTCCAGGCTTCGGTCAAAGGGCTCGAACTCGCGTCCGCGTGCCATTTGCGCGAGCTTCTCACGCGACAGCGGCTGGCGCGGGTGGCGCACCAGTGTTTTCAGCATGGCGAATTCGCCTGTGGTCAAAGGCAGTTCTTCACCATTTTTGTGCAGCGTCCTAAGTCCCATGTCAAAGGAGAAGGGCCCGAATTTGACCAGTTCTTGATCAGACGACGGCGCCCCAGGGACTTCTATCGCTGGACGGCGGCGCAGCACCGCGTGGATGCGGGCCAGCAGTTCCCGCGGATTGAAGGGTTTTGCAAGGTAGTCATCGGCGCCAACTTCCAAGCCAACGATGCGGTCAACGTCTTCGCCTTTGGCGGTCAGCATGATGATGGGGGTGCGGTCGTTGGCTGCGCGCAAGCGTCGGCAAATCGACAAACCGTCTTCACCGGGCATCATCAGGTCGAGCACGATCAGGTCGACGGCGTCACGCATCATGATGCGGTTCAAGGCTTTGCTGTCTTCAGCCAGAATGACTTCAAAGCCTTCTTGAGTCAGGTAGCGGCGCAGAAGATCACGGATGCGCGCATCATCATCGAGGATCAGGATTTTGTCGGCGCGGTTGTTTTGTTGGGGCATAAGGCTCAATTTCTATATGTAACAAAGCCGATTTTGAGGGGTCTAAAGGGCAGTTGTCGCATTTGTCGGCCACCATTGACACTTGGTTACAGAAGTTTCATGGGTGGGTGGAGTCAAGCGCACAAAAGCCTGCAGCCTTGTTGAGGTTGCAGGCTTTGAGCCCCATTGTCCAATGGGAAATAATAGATCGATCAGAACCGGTACTTCAAACCTACCGAGGTGGTGTTGATGTGTTCACGGGTACCTGCCAACTGCACGTTGGTCTGATTCCATTCCGCCACCGCAGCCAACTGCGGATTGATGTCGAAGTTCAGACCCACGCCGTAGGTGGTGCCCCAGCCATGGTCGCTGACTTGACTCGCGCCATCATTGACCTTGGTACGGCTGTACATGGTTCCCAGCTTGGCAAAGCCACTGAAGGACTCGCTCAATGGCATCACGCCAACGGCCTTGAGGCTAAAACCATAGGCCTCGACAGAACTGGCGCCACGGCTCATGCTGCCGAAGTCAGCCATGCCGATTTCCAAGCCAAAATTCTTGTTCCACATGCCGCCAGCGTAAGCGTCATAAGCCGTTGCGTTGCGTGCAGAATTTAGGTCGGTACGACCGGCATTCAGGCCGATATAACGGCCGCCTTTGGGCGTGTACCAATCTGAGCCCGAAGACATGCTGGAGCCCGTCATGCCGGCGGATGCGCCTGTGCTTTGGGCGTGAGCTGTGACACCCATGCCCAAGGTAGCAATAGCCAAAGCGATGCCTGAAAATTGACGTAGATTTTTATTCATATTAATTCCTTCGATGGTCAGTCTGATAGCTAGAAAATTGAAGCCATTGACTGATGAATTAATTATGCGGATGAAGTGGCTTCGCATGTGTCGGAAACCAAGGGGTTGCCATGTAGGACAAGCGGCCTCTTCTTTGTTCGTGCCTGTCTGATGCAGGCGACAAACATGCAAGCAGCAGCTCGGTGGCAGGCCACAATAGGCTCATGACTTCCTATATTCGTTATCTCCCAGGCAACAGCCCATTGGTTTTGGACTCGCCGCACAGTGGCACTGACTATCCCGCCGATTTCGCCTATGCCTGCACCTTGCAGGCGCTGCGCAGCGCTGAAGACACGCACGTCGACAAGCTCTACGACTTCGCCCCCGGACTCGGCGTGCACTGGATTGAAGCGATGTTCCCGCGCAGCTATCTGGATGCGAACCGCGACACCACCGAGATCGATGTCAGACTGCTCGATGGGAAGTGGCCGGGCGCCGTGGCGACCGATCCAAAAATGCTGGCCAAAGTCAAACTCGGCAAGGGTGTGATCTGGCGCACCACTGACGATGGTGTACCACTTTATGATCGAAAACTATCGGTTGCCGAGGTGCAGGCCCGCATTGCGAATTGCTGGGTGCCGTATTACGCGGCAGTGGCTGAAGCGATTGACGCGGCGCATGCCCAACACGGCTACAGCATCCACGTCAACTGCCATTCCATGCCGGCGATTGCGTCCAGC
>JABMMH010000197.1 GCA_013205645.1 Polaromonas sp.
AAGCCAGTCGAGCAGCATGGGTGTGAAGGCTTCACGGACCGTCAAACGCACGTCGGTCATGGAGCGTTGGCAGCGCTCAAAGACGCCCGGCACCAGCACCCGCGACAGCGTGGGCGATGCGCCCAAGGCCACCGCCGCGCCCTCTGGATAAGTCGGCCCTTCCAGCTGTTTTCTGACACGTTGGGCTTCGGCTAACATGCGCTGCGCCGACTCGTACAGCAGCGCGCCGGCATTCGTCATGCGCACGCCTTTGGGCGTGCGATGCAAGAGCTGCGTGCCAAGATCTGCTTCGAGTTCGCGCATCTGCCGACTCAAGGCAGGCTGAGCGATCGAGATCGCTTGCGCGGCAGCACTGAAGCTGCCGGCGTCAATGATGGCGACGAAGTAGCGCAGGGTTCGAAGATTCATACCGACCTTTTGTATATCGAAATGATATAGCCAGTCCAGCACAGCCCATGAAAATTTGAGCTGTGACGCTAAAACAGGGATACTGAACCACATGACAACCAATAACCAAGCTCTGCACCAACTCGACGCTTGGCAAGCCGCCGAAGCGCTGGCCCGCCGCGACATACAGTCTGTCGATTTGGTGCGGGCGTGCTTAGACCGCATTGGCCAGCGTGATGCCGAGATCCACGCCTTCGTTGAACTGAATGCCGACGCCGCGTTGGCTTTGGCGCGCAAGCTGGACGCCGGCCCGGTGCGCGGGCTGCTGCACGGACTGCCGTTTGGGGTGAAGGACTTGCTTGACACCGCCGACCTGCCGACGGCCTATGGCTCACCGATTTATGCCGGCCAACAGCCGCTGGCCGATGCCGCCGCCGTGGCCTTGTGCCGCGAGGCTGGCGCGGTGTTGCTGGGCAAAACCGTCAGCACCGAGCTGGCCAATATGCACCCCGGCGTCACGCGTAATCCGCACAACAGTCAGCACACGCCCGGTGGCTCTTCAAGCGGTTCCGCCGCTGCTGTGGCCGACGGCATGTTGCCGTTAGCACTGGGCACGCAAACCGCAGGTTCACTCATTCGGCCAGCGGCTTTTTGCGGCATCGTCGGCTACAAACCCAGCCACAACCGCGTCAGCAGAGCAGGCGTTAAAAGTCTGTCGGAAACGTTGGACACGATCGGCGGCTTTGGCCGCAGCGTGCGCGACGTGGCCTTGCTCGGGGCCGTGCTGACCGGCGACTCGCGGCTGGCAGACCCGCGCAATTTCGACGCCTCGGCCATCTCTGCGCCCCGCATCGGCCTGTGCGCCACGCCCGACTGGAATTTAGCCGATGAAGACACGCAGCAAGCTTGGGCTCAGGCCGAAAAAGCCTTGGCGGGCTTCTCTCAACCGGTGACGCTGCCGGTTGAACTGCAGGGGCTGGTGGCTAGGCAAAAGGCGGTGCAAATGTTTGAAACCGCCCGCTCACTGCGCCATGAACACCAGCACCATGCGCAGCAGTTGAGTGCACCCTTGTTGGCGCTGCTGGAGGATGGCATGCGCATCAGCGGCGAGACACACGCGCAGAACTTGCAGGCGGTGGCGCATCAACGTCACGTCGCCAATGAGCTGTTCCGCGATCTCGACGTGTTGCTGGCGCCCAGCGCCATCGGTGAAGCGCCGGCCGGGTTGACGACCACCGGTGACCCTTTGTTTTGCCGTGGTTGGACGCTGCTCGGACTGCCCTGCATCCACCTGCCGTTTGCGCGCGGCCGCACGGGCATGCCGGTTGGCCTGCAACTGGTCGGACGCTTTGCTGACGACCACCGGCTGTTGGCCGCCGCGCATTGGGTGCATGAACGGCTGACGCACTGAGCGGCAATCCCCCCTGCTGATGCGGGGAAATCGAATCAGGCGCATTCTTCATTTGCGCATACCCGCATCACTTTTTGGAGCAGCGTCATGCATGCCTCAAGTCTTCGCTTCAAGCGTCCGGATTTGGCCTTTGCGGTTGCGGGTATTTTTTGGTTGATCACTGCCCTGCCAGCCCATGCCGCGACACAACTTCCAAGCCCAGCCCAAACGCAAATAGACGCTCTGAGCCGTGCCAGCGCTGCGGTGGTCGGCGTCCAAGTGACCGTCACTGAAGGCGCCCGCTCTGCCCGCTCGCTGGGCCAGCAGCGCACGGGTTCTGGCGTGGTGATTGGGGCTGATGGTTTGGTGCTGACCATCGGTTATTTGATGCTGGAGGCACAGCAAATTGAGATCGTCACGCAAGAGGGTAAAACGCTGCCGGCGGTGGCCGTCGCTTACGACATTGCCACTGGTTTTGGCTTGCTCAAACCACTGCTGCCGCTGCGCGGCGTCAAGCCCGTCAACTTGGCCAGCCCAAAAGATGTGAAAACCGGCGAGCCCTTGATGGTGGTGACCGGCGCCACGGCTGACGGCCAAGACAGCGACGTCAGCATGACGCAGCTGGTCAGCAAGCGATCTTTTTCAGGCACGTGGGAATACCACATCGACACCGCTCTTTTCACCAGCCCGCCGGTGACAGCGGGTGGCGGGAACCACAGCGGCGCACCCTTGTTCAATCAACGCGGTGAACTGCTCGGTATTGGCTCTTTGCTGGTAGCAGACGCACTGGGTGAAAACAAACGCGTGCCGGGCAATATGTTTGTACCCGTCGATTTACTCAAACCCATCCTCGCCGAATTGCAGCGCTCGGGCAGCAGCCGGCAAAGCCATCGGCCTTGGCTGGGATTGACGTCGAGCGAGCAAGGCGGCCGCGTGCAGATCCTTCGCGTCAGCGAAGACAGCCCCGCCGAGGCCGCTGGTCTGGCGCCCGGCGATGTGGTGCTGGCGGTGGACGACAGCAAGGTCACGTCGCTGGAGGGGTTTTACAAAAAACTGTGGGCCCGCAGCGCCCCTGACGCACCGGTGACGCTGACCGTGCTGCAGGGCGTGGACATCAAAACCGTGGTCTTGACGCCTCAAGACCGGATGCTGTCGCTGAAGCGGCCGGCGGGGATTTGAGGGCCAAGCCTTCCAGCACGGTCGGATAGCGCAGCCGAACGCGCAGCTCACGCTTGAGACGCTGGTTGTCCAGTCGGCGTGACTCGCCCATGAAACTCAGCAACATCAAAGGCAACTGCTGCTGCGCCGTGTGACGCGACAGGCGCGGCGGCTTTGGCAATCCGTACAAGCGTGCAGCAAGATCAAAATAGTCACCCATCTTGAGTTCGGTGTCGTCGCTGACGTTGGTGCTGCGCTGCGGCTTGCCGCGCCACAGCGCGGCAATGCAGGCGCGGGCCAAGTCATCGGCGTGAATGTGGTTGGTGTAGACGTCGTCTTCGGCTTGCAGCACGGCCGTGCCTTTGAGCAGACGGTTGCGCGGCGTGCCGCCTTCCCGGTTCGGCGCGTAAATACCCGGAATGCGCAAGCTGTGCACACGCGTGCCAGTGGCGCGGCCAAAAAATCGCAGTTGCTGCTCGGCGTCAACACGGCGCTGGGCCCGCGGTGTGCCTGGGTTGACGCTGCGTGCCTCGTTGACCCACTCGCCTGCGCAGTCGCCGTACACACCGCTGGTCGAGCCATAGACCACGGCGTCCGGCAAGCCGCGCAAACGCAAGGCGCGCAGCAAGGCCAAGGTGCGCGGGTCGCGCCGCCAGTCAGGCATGTTGTCGCTGGGCGGTGGCGCCAAATGCACAACCCGCGTGGCGATGCCCGACAGCCGGCGCAGCGTCTCGGGCTGGTCTAGGTTGCCCAGCAGCGGCGTGATGCGCTGGAGGCGTAAGCCGTCGACTTTGTCGGCCGACGACGTCAGTGCCAGCAACCGGATGTTGGGTGGCAACTGGGCGGCCACACGCTGGCCCACGTCACCACAACCGACGATGAGGACACGCGGGCGGCGAAAGCGAAATGGCAAAGCGCCTAGGAAATTGGGCATAAAACGTAAGAAAGCGAATGAAGACGAATAAGGACCCACAAAGGCTGAGAAAAACGACGCAAGGTGGCTGAACTCGCGGGGTTTTGGTTTAGAGGCAAAATCGAAGGCTTTGCTGAACTGCAGCAGCCGCTGAAATCCAGTGGGCCAGAGACACACCCAAGACACCAAGGATAACAACATGAGTTTCAACGTGACTGTGCAGCCAAGTGGCCGCAGCTTCAGCGTCAACCCCGACGAGGCCATGTTGGCCGCGGCCATTCGTCAAGGCATCGGCCTGCCCTACGGTTGCAAAGACGGCGCATGCGGCTCGTGTAAATGCAAAATGCTCGAAGGTACAGTGAGCCACGGTCCGCACCAGCTCAAAGCTTTGTCGCACGAAGAAGAAGCCAATGGTTTTGTGCTGACTTGCTGCGGCGTGCCGCAGAGCGACGTGGTGCTGGAGTCACGCCAAGTGACCGACGAGAGCGCCTTCCCGATCAAGAAAATGCCGGTGCGCGTCAGCAGCTTGACGCGTCTCTCCAGCGATGTCATCGCCCTGCGCCTGCAATTGCCAGCCAGCGATGTCTTCAAGTACCACGCCGGTCAGTATGTTGAGTTTTTGCTGCGCGACGGTGACCGCCGCAGCTATTCGATGGCCAATGCACCGCACACGCAAACCGAAACGCCGGGCTTGGAGCTGCACCTGCGGCACATGCCGGGCGGCAAGTTCACCGACCAAGTCTTCAGCACCATGAAGGAAAAAGACATCCAGCGCATTGAAGGGCCGTATGGCAGTTTCTTCTTGCGTGAAGACAGCGCCAAACCAATGGTGCTGCTGGCCTCGGGCACGGGCTTTGCGCCGATCAAGGCGCTGATTGAGCACATGCAGCACAAGAACATCCAGCGGCCAGCGGTGCTGTACTGGGGCGGCCGTCGGCCCAGTGATTTGTACATGAACGACTGGGTCATGGCCAGACTGGCTGAGATGCCGCTATTGCGTTATGTACCGGTGGTGTCCAATGCGATGCCTGAAGACAACTGGACGGGCCGAACAGGCTTTGTGCACCAAGCCGTGCTGCAAGACTTTCCAGACTTGTCAGGGCATCAGGTCTACGCCTGCGGTGCACCCATTGTGGTTGACTCGGCCAAGGCTGATTACAGCCAACTGGCTGGCTTGCCCGATGAAGAATTTTTTGCCGACTCGTTCACGACGGAAGCTGACAAGGCCAAAGCCTTGGCATGAAGAAACCAATCGCCATGACAACAAAAACTATCTCTGCGTCAGCCCAGCGCTTCTCGCCAGTGCGGCGCGTTTTGGCTGCCAGCTGCATCGCCGTACTGGTGCTGGGCGGCCAGAGCGCTTTGGCGCAAAACACGCAGAACAAAGTCATGCGCATCATCGTGCCTTACGCACCGGGTGGCCCGATCGATGTGACCGCGCGCCTGATGGCCGAACGCGTCAAGGACTCTCTGGGCACGGTCATCATTGAAAACCGGCCTGGTGCCGGTGGCAATATCGGTGTCGATGCGATTGCCAAGGCCTCGCCTGACGGTCTGACCATCGGGATTTCTGCCGTCGCCACGCACGCCATCAACCCCTGGCTTTACAGCAAGATGCCGTACAACGCCGCCACCGATTTCGCACCCATCGCGCAGATGCTGCGCGTGCCCAACGTGTTGGTCATCAACGCCGACACAGCACGTCGCTTGAACATCAACACGCTGGCTGATTTGATTCGCTACGCCAAGGCGAATCCGGCCAAGCTGAATTACGGCAGCGGTGGCAACGGCAGCGCCGGTCATCTGGCCGGTGAAATGTTCAAGAAAGAAGCCGGCATTTTTGCACTGCACATTCCGTACAACGGCGGCAACCCGGCTCAGCTGGCCTTGCTCGGTGGTCAAGTTGACTTCAACTTCGACAACCTGGCCACCGCCTCGGCCAACATCAAAGCCGGCAAGCTCAAAGCGCTGGCAGTGACCACTGCCAAACGCAGCGCCAGCCTGCCCGATATTCCGGCCGTCGCGGAAACGCTCAAGGGTTTTGAAATCGACACGTGGTGGGGTCTGGTCGCGCCAGCCGGTACGCCGCCCGATGTCATCGCCAAGCTCAATCAGGCGTTTGTAGCCGCCCTGAATTCACCCGAAACCAAAACACGCTTTGCCAGCCTGATGGCCGAGCCGGTGGCCAACACGCC
>JABMMH010000198.1 GCA_013205645.1 Polaromonas sp.
AAAGAGAACGTGATCGTTGGCCGTTTGATCCCTGCCGGTACCGGCATGGCGTACCACAAGGCACGTCGGGCCAAGGAGCAAATGGACGACGCCGAGCGCCGCTCCATCGCCGAGTCCGAAGCCGCTGAACTCGAGGCCTTGTCGCCAGCCGAGCACAGCAGCGAAGGTGCCGACAGCCAGTCTTGATCCAGCCCTGAGCTGAATCCCCCGTAAGGGGTCAAGCCCCACGCCTTTTATCGGGTGTGGGGCTTTTTTGTTGTATCAAGGCGGGGGTTTGTCGGCTAAAGTGACGCCCATGGTCGTGCAAGGAAAAATCAACACATGAGTACACATTCCATAGCGCTCCTGGTGCTACTGGCGTTGACCGTTTTTTGGGGTGTTGGCGGCTACAACCGGTTGATGCGATTGAAAAATTCAATCGCTGATGCCTTCAATGGCGTTGATTTTCAATTCAAAGACCGTCACGACTTGCTGCTGAAACTCACCGAGGCGGCGGGTGAGTACCTGCACCACGAGCCCAGCACGTTGACAGCGTTGATGCAGGCGCGCAGCGATTCGAGTACCGCTCAAGACGCTGTTCGTGCACGCCCAAGCCACGCGAAGTTGATTCAGGAATTGATGGACGCAGAGCAACAATTGAATGACAAGCTCGACAAGCTATGGGCTGCCAGCACCCACAACCTGTCGATGCTGGCAGACCCTAAGATTCGGGAACTGGCCCAGCAACTCATCACAACGCAAAGCAAACTGGCTTTTGGCTGCCAGTCATTCAATGCCAGCGTGGGGCTTTTCAACGCCGCACGGAGGCAGTTTCCGACGCTGTTGATCGCACGCCTGTTCGGGTTTTCGGCCGCCGCCAACTTGGTGATTGGGCAGGATAACGTTTAGGGCGTTTCGAAAAGGCGGGCGTCGTTCTGTACTGGATAGTACTGATGAACGATTAGGCAGAGCCGGTTAAATTGTTTCCTAGGCCATGAGCGGTATGGCGTGGGCAAAATCTCATCCACACTTGAAGGAGCGATCTGATGAAGAAAAATACACTGGGCTTGGCCTTGTGCCTAGGCGCTGGCCTATGGGCTCTGGCGAGTGCTGCACAAGCACAAGCACCCACCACGCAGGAAATGCTCTACGTCAAGAGCTTGGCGGCCACCTGCGCCAATTGCCATGGGACGGACGGCAAAGCAGTTGAAGGCTCTCAAGTGGTCTCACTGGCTGGGCTCGACAAAAACTATCTCGTCACGCAGATGAAGGCCTTCAAGGCCGGCACCCGCCCAGCCACCATCATGCACCAGATCAGCAAGGGCTATAGCGACGCTCAGATCGACAGCATCGCCACCTATTTCGCAGCGCAGAAAAAGTAAAGGACGACCATGACCTCGACCTCTTCCCCGCTGACGCAGGCCCGCCTGCAACGCCGCACACTTCTGCAATCCACCGCCGCACTCGGCCTGCTCGGCCTAGCGGGTTGCGCCACCAGTTCTATCCCCACGCGTGCCAAAGTGGTCGTGATTGGCGGCGGCTATGGCGGCGCTACCGCCGCCAAATACGTGCGCATGTTCTCTGACTACAAGATAGACGTGGTGTTGATTGAGCCGCAAGAGGCCTTCGTTTCTTGCCCCATTTCCAACCTGGTGCTGAGCGGCGGCAAACAGATCGCTGACCTCACCGTGCCTTACACCGCGCTCAGCCGGCGCCACGGCATCACCGTGGTCAAAGACATGGCCAGCGCCATTGACACCCAACGCAAGACGGTCACCTTGGCCGGCGGCGCCACCATCGGCTACGACAAATTGGTCGTCTCTCCCGGCGTTGAGTTGCAGTTGGACCGCATCGAGGGCCTGAGCGCTGCCCACGCTTCCGGGCAAATTTTGCAAGCCTGGAAAGCTGGCGCCGAGACCGTGGCTTTGCGCCGTCAGCTCGAAGCCATGCCCGACGGCGGCGTTTTTGCCATCACCATTCCTGAAGCACCCTATCGTTGCCCACCCGGCCCGTACGAACGTGCGTCGGTGGTGGCGGGTTACTTCAAGGCTTTCAAGCCACGCAGCAAAGTGCTGATACTGGACGCCAATCCCGACGTCACCTCGAAGGGCGCGCTGTTCAAAAAAGTCTGGGCTGAACAATACAAAGGCATGGTCGAGTACCGCAGCCAACACAAAACTGTAGCCGTTGACGCCAAGGCCGGCGCCATCAAGTTCGAGATTCAAGAAGACGTCAAGGCGCAGGTGCTGAATGTCCTACCGCCCATGCGCGCCGGCAGCATCGCGGTGCAGGCAGGGTTGAACAACCAAGGTAGCAACCGTTGGTGCGGCGTTAACTTCCTCAACTTTGAGTCAATGGTCGCCAAAGACGTTCACGTGCTCGGCGACTCCATTCAGATCGCGCCGGTCATGCCCAAGAGTGGTCATATGGCCAACAGCCATGGCAAGGTGGCGGCGGCCGCCATCGTGGCCGAGTTGGCCGGCTGGGAGATCAACCCCGCCCCCATGCTCACCAACACCTGCTACAGCTTTGTCGACAACAAAAATGTCGTTCATGTGGCCAGCGTGCATGAATACGTGGCGGCCGAGAAAACCTTCAAGACAGTGGCCGGTTCCGGTGGCCTCAGCCCGGCACCGAACGAACTCGAAGGTGTCTACGCGCTCAATTGGGCCAGCAACATCTGGGCAGATACACTGCTCTGAACGGCGGGGCCTAGGCCCCGCTTTTTTTATTCCTGTGGCCACGGCTTGGCCGTGCTGCCCGCCTGAGCCCTCTATGCAAGATACCCAAGATCAAACACCCCTGTGGCAACAGCTACAAGGGGCCGCAGCTCTGCTGCTCGCCGTGCGCAGCGGCCGTTCCATGACGGCTGAACTTGAACGCGTTCCACCGCATCTGCGGCCCGGCGTGCAGGCGCTGGGCTTTCATGCGCTGCGCTGGCTGGGTCGGGCAGAAGCCCTGCGCCAGCAATTGGCCAGCCGGCCGCCGCCTCCTGAAGCCGACGCGCTGCTGTGTGTCGCGTTGGCGCTGGCCTCTGAGGTCGATGACTCGCTCTACACCGAATACACGCTGGTGGATCAAGCGGTTGAAGCCGCTAAAAACAGCGAAGACACCCGCCATCAGGCCAGCTTCATCAATGGCTGCCTGCGCCGATTTTTACGCGAACGCGAGGCCATGTTGGCCATTTGCGAGCGCAAGCCACAAGCCGTCTGGAACCATCCGCAGTGGTGGGTTGACCGGGTTCGCAAAGACCACCCGGACGTTTGGCAAACTATTTTGTTGGCGAATAACAGCCGGGCTCCGCTGACGCTGCGCGTCAACACGCGCCTGAGCACGCAAACCGACTACCTGCACATGTTGCAGGAGAACGGCATTGAGGCCGCACCCGTCGGTGAGCACGGTGTTATTTTGGACAGCCCACGTGCTGTGACGCGCTTGCCGGGCTACGCCGAAGGGCTTTTTTCGGTGCAAGACGCAGGCGCGCAACTCGCTGCGCCCTTGCTGCTTGACGGGCTTCAGGCCGCCGAGGGCCAACCGCGCTTGCGGCTGCTCGACGCTTGCGCTGCACCCGGCGGCAAGACTGCTCATTTGCTAGAGCTGGCGGATGCCGATGTCATTGCGCTGGACATTGACGCCGAGCGCTGCACCCGTGTGCAAAAGAACCTGGACCGATTGCAACTGCAGGCACAAATCACGGTGGCCGATGCTGGCCTGCTTGAGCGCTGGTGGGACGGCCAGCTGTTTGACGGCATCTTGCTCGACGCTCCTTGCACCGCATCGGGCATCGTGCGGCGCCATCCCGACGTGCGCTGGCTCCGGCGCCCGACCGACATTGCGCAGCTTGCAGCGCAGCAGACACGCCTGCTGGAAGCGCTGTGGCCATTGCTCAGATTGGGTGGGCGTTTGCTCTACTGCACCTGTTCGGTTTTCAGGGCTGAGGGCGAGCAACAGATCCAAACGTTTCTTATGCACCACACTGACGCCATATTAAAGCCATCGCCGGGGCATTTGCTACCCCAAAGCCGAGTCGCTGGGCCGGTCTTCCCGGACAATTTAGTTCGTGACTACGATGGTTTTTATTACGCAATTTTGGAAAAGCACAGCGCCTGACGTTGGTGTACGCGCTTGGGCGCGTTTTTATGTGGCCCTTTTGATGGGCCTGTCGCTGTGCTTGGGCTGGCTGCCTCCAGCCCACAGCGCCAGTGTCATCAAGGCGGCCCATGCCGCCACGGCCCAGCTGAGCCAGCTACGCACCGAACTGACAGAAGACGGCGTCTACCTCAACGCAGCGGTGGCATTTGAGCTGCCACACGTGGTTGAAGACGCCTTGCTCAAAGGCATTCCCTTGTTTTTTGCGATCGAGGTCGACATCTACCGCGACCGCTGGTATTGGACAGACCAGCGTGTGGCCGGTGCCGCGCGCACCATCCGGCTGGCCTACCAGCCCCTGACACGCCGCTGGCGGGTCAACATCGGCTCCGGCCTGATCGGCGGTGGCTCTTCAGGGCTGCGCGCCACCTTCAATCAAAACTACGACACCTTGTCTGAAGCGATGTCGGCGGTTCAGCGGGTGGCCCGATGGAAGGTCGCCGACAGCGCAGACATTCGTTCAGGCAGTGAGTACAACGTGGTGTTCAGCTTCAAGCTTGACCTGTCGCAGCTGCCCAGACCGTTTCAGATTGGCGTGGCTGGCCAGCGTGACTGGAACATCGCCGTCGACAGCACGCAGCCCTTGCAGCTGCAAACGACCCGTTCAGCTGAACCGAGCAAAGACAGCGCAACTGAAGGCAGCAAGTGAAGCTTGAAACCACCGTGGCCTCGCTGCGCAGCAGCCGCGCATTCAGGTGGACGCTGGGCGTTGGCGTCGGCGTGATCGTGGCGCTCGGCTTGGTGCTGATCTTTTTGCTGACGCAGGCCACCGGCAACCGCGAGTTGTACGAACGCAATTACGCCATTCTTTTCACCCTCAACATTGGCGTGGCTGCGCTGCTGCTGCTGGTCATTGGCTGGATCACTCTGCGCCTGCTGCTGCGCTTGCGGCAACGCAAATTCGGCAGTCGGCTGCTGGTCAAGCTGGCGGCTATTTTTGCGCTGGTCGGGCTTTTCCCCGGCGTCACGATTTACGTTGTGTCCTACCAATTCGTCTCGCGCTCAATTGAGAGTTGGTTCGACGTCAAGGTCGAAGGCGCGTTGGCGGCTGGCCTCAACCTCGGCCGCGTCACGCTGGACACCTTGGCAGCCGATCTGGGCAACCGCACACGTCAGGCCGCCACCCAGCTGTCGCAATCCCCAGATGCGTCGCCCAGCTTGGTGCTGGAGCGTCTGCGCGACCAACTCGCAGCCAAAGACGTGGTGCTCTGGAGCGCCTCCGGCCAGTTGCTCGCCAGCGCCGGCCAGTCACGATTTTTAATGCAGCCGGAGCGGCCCACTCCGCAACAGTTGCGCTCGGCTCGGAGCAAGCGCGTGATGTCGCAAATCGAGGGACTTGATGATGCAGTGCTCAGCATGGACATTGTGCCGCCGCCGCGCAAGGCACGCATCAAGGCCATCGCTCTCGTCAGCGACACCAATTTTGACTTGACCAGTGCTGACCGTTTTCTTCAAATAACAGAAGATCTGCCGCCCGAACTGGTCGCCAATGCCATTGCCGTGCAAGAGGCTAACCGTGAATACCAGGAGCGCGCATTGGCCCGCGACGGCCTGCGCAAAATGTACATTGGCACACTCACGCTGAGTCTTTTTTTGGCGGTGTTTGGGGCTGTCTTGCTGGCGGTGTTGTTGGGCAGCCAGCTGGCTCGGCCACTTTTGTTGTTGGCTGAAGGCGTCAGGCAAGTGGCGCAGGGCGACTTGCGCCCCAAAGCAGTGCTGAGTAGCAATGATGAGCTTGGCGGCCTCACGCGTTCATTTGCCGTCATGACGCAGCAGCTTGCAGATGCTCGCTCGGCGGTGCAGCAAAGTATGTTGCAAGTCGACGGTGCGCGGGCCAACTTGCAGACCATTCTGGATAACCTCACCACCGGTGTGTTGGTGCTCGACATCTATGGCCATATCCGTTCTAGCAACCCGGGTGCCGCCCGCGTGTTGCAGGCACCGCTGGTTGATTACCAAAGTAAGCTCCTGAGCGACGTGCCTGGGTTGGAAGTTTTTGGCAAAGCAGTTCAAGCGCAGTTCGAAGCCTACCTGGCCGAGAACGCTGCGCATGGCTTGGAGCATTGGCAGCAGACCTTTGAACTCCACGGCGGTTTCGCCGGTGCCGACGATGCTGCGGTGTCCTTGATCGCACGTGGTGCCAAGATGCCCGGCACCGAGGAATGCCTGCTGGTGTTCGATGATGTCTCGGCCATGGTCTCAGCGCAGCGGGCTGACGCTTGGAGCGAAGTGGCGCGTCGGTTGGCCCACGAAATCAAAAACCCATTGACACCTATTCAGCTCTCAGCCGAACGGCTGGAGATGAAGCTCGCCAACAAACTGCAGCCTCCTGAGCAAGCCCTGCTGACCAAGTCAGTCAAGACCATCGTCGACCAAGTCGACGCCATGAAACGGCTGGTCAACGACTTTCGTGACTACGCCCGGCTCCCCGCTGCCGAGCTGATGCCTATCGATCTCAATGCACTGGTCGCCGAGGTGATGCAGCTCTACGACCACGGTGCAGCCATCCCAATTCAGGTGGAGCTGGATCCCTCTGTACCGCTCATTCGCGGTGACGCACAGCAGCTCCGTCAAGTGATGCACAACCTGCTGCAAAACGCACAAGATGCGCAAGAGGGTCAGCCCGTCACGCGCCCGGCGCAAGTCACCCTGATGACTAAATATTCAAGCGCGTCCAACCGTGTGCGCTTGCTGGTGCGCGACAACGGCGCCGGTTTTCCTGACAATATTTTGAAGCGCGCCTTCGAGCCCTATGTCACCACCAAGGCTAAGGGCACAGGATTGGGGTTGGCTGTCGTCAAGAAAATCGCAGACGAACATGGTGCGCGCATTGATATTTCGAACCGCGTTGCCGACGGGTTGGTGCAGGGCGCCCAAGTGTCGTTATCATTCCAAATTGTGGCTTAACAACACACGGGCTTTTTGCCCGTCTGAAAAAGCAATGGCTAAGGGCAAGAATCAATGGCAAATATTTTGGTGGTGGACGACGAGCTGGGCATTCGTGACCTGCTCTCAGAAATCCTCAACGACGAAGGGCACCAGGTCGAGTTGGCTGAAAACGCTGCGCAAGCCAGACTTGCCCGTAGCCGCGCACGCCCTGACTTGGTCCTGCTTGACATCTGGATGCCTGACACCGACGGCGTCACGCTGCTCAAAGAATGGTCGTCTGGTGGTTTGCTGACCATGCCCGTCATCATGATGAGCGGCCACGCCACGGTCGACACGGCCGTCGAAGCCACCAAGATCGGCGCCATGGCTTTTCTTGAAAAACCCATCACCTTGCAAAAGCTCTTGCAAGCTGTTGAGAGCGGCTTGACCCGGCTTGCCGTGCGCAAGCCGACCAGCCCATATGTCGCCACGCAAGCTGGTGAGGCGCCGCAGGCCGGTAACGGCATGGTGATGGCTGAGTCAGTGCAAGACACCAGCCCCCAATCGACGCAAAGTTTCCTGCTCGAAAAACCTCTGCGCGAAGCACGTGACGAATTCGAAAAAGCCTACTTCGAGTTTCATCTTTTTCGTGAAGGCGGCTCCATGACGCGCGTCGCCGAAAAGACCGGCCTCGAACGTACGCACTTGTATAGAAAACTCAAACAACTTGGCGTCGACCTCACGCGCGGCAAACGTCAAAGCTGAAGTCACTCAAAAGTGAACTCTGGCTGATATATAATATTAGGCTTGGCCCGGTAGCTCAGTCGGTAGAGCAGAGGATTGAAAATCCTTGTGTCGGTGGTT
>JABMMH010000199.1 GCA_013205645.1 Polaromonas sp.
CACATAGCGCGGCAGCATGCCAACACCGTGCGAGTCGTGCCCCCGCAGGTTGGCTTCGACTAAATTTGCAGCAACGGTCGTAGCTTCTTCTGGCGCGCTACCGGCCGCCCTTAAAACAGTCGCCATGTGTGTGCGTAAATCTTCAGCGGAGTGAATGGTTTGCATGCGGCGCCGTGGTGTTTGATCGACAGGGATTGGGGTGAACGCAAATGCTCACATGATTGCGCCGACTTGCCACGGCACAAACTCGTTTTGCCCGTAGCCGTGTTTTTCACTTTTACTGTGTTCGCCTGATGCCGTCGCCAGCAGCCTCTCGAAAATACGTTGCCCCATTTCAGCAACTGTGCTGGTGCCGTCAATGATCTCGCCGCAATTGAGGTCCATGTCGTCTTCTTGTTTGGTCCACAACGCGGAGTTGGTGGAGAGCTTCAGCGAGGGCGATGGTGCACAGCCATAAGCAGAACCCCGGCCGGTGGTGAAGCAAATCAGGTTGGCACCGCCAGCGACCTGGCCCGTGGCGCTGACCGGGTCGTAGCCCGGCGTGTCCATGTAAACAAAGCCGTGTGCCGTCACCTTCTCGGCGTATTCGTAGACAGCTTGCAAGTTGCTGGTGCCGCCTTTGGCGACCGCACCCAGGGACTTTTCCAAGATGGTGGTCAAGCCGCCAGCCTTGTTGCCGGGCGATGGGTTGTTGTTCATTTCGCCTTGGTTGATGGCGGTGTAATGCTCCCACCATTTGATGCGCGCAATCAGTTTTTCGCCGACTTCGCGATTGACTGAGCGTCGCGTCAACAGGTGCTCGGCGCCATAAATCTCCGGGGTCTCACTCAGGATGGCTGAACCGCCGTGGGCCACCAACAGATCGACCGCAGCGCCCAGCGCCGGGTTGGCGCTGATGCCTGAATAACCGTCGGAGCCGCCGCATTGCAAGCCTACCGTGATGTGGCTGGCGCTGCAGGGTTCACGTTTGACGGCATTCGCCTTGGGCAGCATGTCATGGATCAAAGCGATGCCCCTGGCGACGGTTTTGCTGGTGCCGCCGCTGTCTTGGATATTGAAGACGCGCAGGTTGTCGCCTTCCCGCAGACTGCCGTTGGCCAACCAAGCGTTGATCTGGTTGGACTCACAGCCGAGGCCGACGACCAACACCGCCGCGAAGTTGGCGTGCGTTGCATAGCCCGTCAGCGTGCGCCGCAATAACGCCATGCCCATGCCATCGCCATCCATGCCGCAGCCGGTGCCGTGGGTCAGCGCGATAACGCCATCAACGTTTGGAAAATCAGCGAGGGCCGCCGGATGGCTATGGCGAGAAAAGTGATCTGCAATGGCCCGCGCTGCGGTGGCGGAGCAATTCACGCTGGACAAAATTCCAATGTAGTTGCGGGTGGCGACGCGCCCATCTGCACGTTTGATGCCCATGAAGCTGGCCGCAAGCCGCGCCGGTTCGGGTTTGACGTCAGCGCCAAATGCGTAGTCGCGGTCAAAGTCACCTTTGTTCGGCCCCATGTCCAGGTTGTGGCTGTGAATATGCTCGCCGGCGGCAATGGCCTTGCTGGCAAAGCCGATGATTTGGTTGTAGCGCCGCACCGGGTCGCCGGCGGCCATGGCATGGGTTGCAATTTTGTGGCCGGCAGGGATCAAACCTCGGATGCTGATGCCCTCGACGAGGCTGCCGCTGAGCAATTGTGTTCGGGCGATGAGCACGTCATCGTGGCTGTGCAAACGGATAAATGGCGTCATGTGCTTCTTCTTCAATAAAACATTTTTGGTAACCACATGACCAGCTTGGGGCAATACGTGATGACCCCCAAACTGACCAGCAGTGGCGCTAGCCAGGGCAAGATGGCGATGGTCGTTCGTTCGACCGAGAGCTTGGCGACTCGGGCCAGTACAAACAGCACCATGCCCATGGGCGGGTGCAACAAGCCGATCATCAGATTCAGAACCATGATCAGGCCAAAGTGAACCGGGTCAATACCCAGCTGCGTGGCGATCGGCACCAAAATCGGTACGAGGATGGTGATGGCCGCTGTCGGTTCCAAAAAGCAGCCAACAAACAACATCAGCACATTGGCCAGCAGCAGGAAGACCCAAGCTTCGCGGGTGAACTCAAGCACCCATTGCGCAATGTCTTTGGTGACGCCAGTGGCGGTCAGCATCCAGCCAAAAATAGAGGCTGCCGCCACAATGAAAAGAACGGTGGCAGTGGTTTCCACGGTGTCGAGGCAGACTTTGACAAAGGTCTTGAAGCTCAAGGTGCGGTACCAGAAAAATCCCAAAATCATGGCCCAGCCGCAGGCGGCAATCGCACCTTCAGTCGGTGTGAAGAGCCCAGTCGTCATGCCGCCAATCAGCAGCACTGGCGTCATGATGGGCAGCACAGCCTGAAAATTGAAGACTTTGTCGGCCGTGAATAAAGCGACCAAGGCGATGGCAACCGTGATTTGTGGCTGGAAGTCAAACTTGCTGATGAGTACCCACAGCAGCAGCGGCAAGGCGATGACAACCGCTGTTTCGATCAGAGCTTTGTTCAGGCGCAGCCAGGTGAACTGGACATCAGCTCCCCAACCGTTTTTGTGGGCGAAGTAGGCCACCGTCAGCATCATCAGCAGCGCCATCATCAGGCCCGGCAAGATACCCGCTAGAAACAGCGAGCCGATGCTGACGTTGGCCATCATGCCGTAAATCACAAAGGGCAGGCTGGGCGGAATGATCGGACCTAGCGTTGCTGATGCAGCAGTGACACCCACCGCAAATTCCTTGCTGTAGCCGTGGTCGGTCATGGCTTTGATTTCGATTGTGCCGAGCCCCGCTGCGTCGGCAATCGCCGTACCGCTCATGCCCGCAAAGACGACCGATCCGACGACGTTGACATGGCCCAATCCGCCCTTCATCCAGCCGACCAAAGCCAGTGCGTAGTTGTAAATGCGGTTGGTGATGCCGGCGTTGTTCATCAGGTTGCCAGCCAAAATGAAAAAAGGAACGGCTAGCAGCGGAAAGCTGTCGATGCCGCTGACCATGCGGTGAATCACCACATAGGGCGGTAGGCTTGCACTCCACCAGATATACAACAGCGCGGAGCCGGCCATGGCCAAAGCCACCGGGATGCCGCCGCTCAGCAGCATCAGGAAAATTATTTTCAGCATAGGATATTTTTAAGCGTCTTCGAATGAAGTCTCAGGTCGTTCAAGCACGCTGTAGCCGCGTTGCCAGTGAAGGCGGGCCACCTGGATCGCGCGCCAGCTCATGAGCGTGAAGCCGGTCAAGCTGAAGGCATAGACCAGGTTCATCGGCAAGTCAATCATCGTCATGCGCGCATGACTCAGGCGCATCATCATCATCAGGGTCAGAACTGCAAAGATCATCAGGAACAGCACGCGCAGCAGGTCGACCAGCGTCGACATCCAGCGGGCCGTTCGGGTCGGCATGAACTTGAAGAAAAAGTCCACCTGGATGTGGTTGTTCTTGCTGACCCCAATGCAGGCGCCAATAAAGACCACTCCAATCAGCAGATAGCGCGCGATTTCTTCTGTCCAGGCGGCAGAGTCATTGAGCACGTAGCGGGTGAAAAACTGGTAGAAAACGGTGGCGCCCAGCAACCAGAAAATGCCCAGTGCCGCCCAAGCTTCAAGGGTTGTTCCGGAGAGATCCACCGCTTCGTCCTGAGCGTGGAACTGACCATCGTCCCCCACGATCTTGGGGTCGGCATCTAGGTCTTGCATGTCGGTCTTACTTGATCGCGATGATGCGGTCGTAGTCTGCTTGGCGATAGCCGTAGTCGGTCGGTTTGACATTTTTCAACACGGCCGAGCGGAAAGCGTTCTTGTCGACGGTGATGACATTGAGTCCTTTTTTCTTGAACTCGTCGACCAAGCGGATTTCAGAAGCCATGATTTCCCGCCCTGTTTTTTCAGCGGCTTCTTGCATCACTGCCGTGAAGATAGCTTTGTCGGCCGTTGACAGCTTGGCCCACACCCCGCCACTCACGACCGTTAACAACGAGTCAACGATGTGACCGGTCAAGGAGATGTTTTTTTGGACTTCAAAAAACTTTTTGGCCAGGATGGTTGGGAGTGGATTTTCCTGAGCTTCAACCGTGCCGTTTTGCAGCGCCAGATAGACCTCGGCAAAGGCAATCGGTGTGGCGTTGGCGCGCAGTGATTTTGGGAAGGCCAGGTAGGCCGGCGCGTCCGGCACGCGGATCTTCAAACCTTTCATATCTTCCGGCGTGGTGATCGGACGGTTGGAGGTCAGATGGCGTGCGCCGTAATAGTTCAGCGCCGTGATGTGGTTGCCGCTCTTGTTGTCATAACCGGTTGCCAGCTCTTTGAATACCTCGCTCTTGGCGAACTTGAGCTGGTGCTCTGCATCACGGAAGATGAATGGGAAGTAGGTCACGGCCAGCGGCGGGTAGCTGGCCGCAGCAAAGCTGGCGCCAGTCAAGACGATGTCTACCGTGCCCAAAGTCAGGCCTTGGTTGATGTCTGACTCTTTGCCAAGCGACGAGGCCGGAAAGACCTGTACTTCGTAGCGGCCGTTGGTTCGTTTCTTGATCTCTTCGCCAGCCCAGACCGACCATTGATGAAAGGGCTCGGAGGCCTCGTAGACATGTGCCCACTTGAGTTTGGTTTGCGCCTGAGCCAGGCTGAAATGTCCCGTCACACCGGTTAACAGGGCGCACAGGGCGAGAGTTTTGAGTGTCCATCGTTTTGTCATTTTGTCTCCTTTGTTATTGATCATGAAATGCAGCTAGGTGATTGGCTTGGTTTTAAGAACTGGTTTTTGCGCGGCGCCAACTCGCACTGAATCGGGCGTGGGACTTGTCCATGTGGACGTGCATGGCGGTGCGGGCGGCCGCACTGTCGTGGGACTTGATGGCCTGCAAAATCGCTTCATGCTCCGCAATGGCTGACTGCCAGGATTTGAGTGTTTCAAAGTAGCCGCCTAGGCGCATGAAGAGCGGTCCTTTGCGCGAGTCCCAGAAGCCGTCCACGGTTTCGGTCAGGACCGCATTGCCGCAGGTTTCGGCAATGGCGGTGTGAAAAGCACGGTCGCCTTCAAGCGGCAAGACACCACGGCCAGCCTCGTCGATCATCAGGTCCAGGGCGCTGCGCATGGCGACGATGTCTTTGCGTTTGGCTTGCAACGCGGCCATGCCGGCGATTTCGCCTTCAACAAGCTTGCGCGCCCGAATCAGTTCCAGTGGACCCCACTCTGGTGCGGCGAGCAGCGTTGGCTTGGTGCGCTTGCTGCGGCTCAGCACGTAAACGCCGGAGCCGGTGCGAATCTCGACCCAACCATCAACTTCCAGTGCAATCAGGGCTTCTCTGACCGAGGGCCGACTGACGCCTAATTGCTTTGCCAAGTCCCGTTCTGCCGGTAGACGGCTGCCGACTGTGAATTCACCCTTGCCAATGAGCGTGCGCAATTGCTCCGCAATCTGTCGGTACAGTCGTTTGGGCTCAAGGGCTTGAAGTGGCATGCAGCGAACGGTCTTGTGAATTAAGGGTTAGTCAGAATTGGACAAGTGGTCAGGCCAATAAATAATCGCATGCTGACAATCTTTGGGCATCCGGCAAAACCCTGTGTTGCCTTGACTTTTTTATTTCAGTGACGCCATCAGGCTCAATAACTCAAGGGGATTCCATGCGACTTCAAGGAAAAACAGTCTTGGTCACTGCCGCTGGGCAGGGCATCGGCAAGGCCAGTGCGCTGGCGATGGCAGCGGCTGGCGCCCAGGTCTGGGCGACTGACGTGAATCAGAAATTGCTGGCTGCTTACGCCGGTATTCCGAACATACAGACCCGTGCGCTGGATGTCATGGACAAGGACGCCATCGTCAGTGCGGTGAACGACATACCCGTCTTGGATGTGCTTTTCAACTGCGCAGGTTTTGTCCATGCCGGCTCTATCTTGCAAGCGACGGATGACGAATGGAATTTCGCCTTCGATCTCAATGTCCGGTCACAGTTCTGGATGATTCAGGCCGCGCTACCCAAAATGCTACTCAACCATGCTGGGCAGGGCGGCGGCAGCATCATCAACATGGCCAGTGTGGTCAGCATCAAGGGCTTGCCCAACCGTTTTGTCTACGGTGCCTCCAAGGCGGCGGTGATTGGTCTGACCAAAAGTGTCGCAGCTGACTATGTGATGCAAGGCGTTCGCTGCAATTGCATCTGTCCGGGGACGGTCGATACGCCGTCGCTGCAGGACCGTATCAATGTCTTTGAAGACCCGGTCGAAGCGCGGAAAAACTTCATTGCCCGACAACCCATGGGACGACTTGCGAAGGCGCATGAAATTGCACCGCTGGTGGTTTTTTTGGCCAGCGATGAATCAGCCTTTGTCACTGGCCAGCACTACAACATTGACGGCGGTATGACCATATGAACCAACTTGACTTCGAGGGCCGTCATGCGGTCGTGACAGGCGGCGCCACCGGCCTGGGCTATGCCATTGCGCAGCGCTTGCTGCAGTCTGGCGGCAGCGTGACGCTGTGGGACCGCGATCACGCGGCAGCAGTGCAAGCGGCAGCCAAATTAGGTTCAAAAGCCTCTGCAGTGATGGTCGATGTGTCGCAGCACGCGTCAGTGCAGGCCGCCGTCAAAGCGACACTGCTGATCGCGCCGCGTGTGGACGCGCTCGTCAACAGTGCCGGCGTCACCGGACCCAACGTCAAACTCTGGGACTACCCGGTGGACGACTGGCGTCAGGTCATGGACGTCAACCTCACGGGGCTTTTCATGTGCTGTCGCGAATGGACGCCGCATTTGCGCGCCAACAATTACGGCCGCATCGTCAACATCGCCTCGGTGGCTGGAAAAGACGGCAATCCAAATGCCAGCGCTTACAGCGCGAGCAAGGCGGCGGTGATCGCCTTGACCAAATCCTTGGGCAAGGAACTGGCCGATTCGGGTGTGCGCGTCAACTGCGTGACGCCGGCGGCAGTGAAGACCGCAATTTTTGACCAGATGTCGCCCGAGCACATCGCTTTCATGCTGTCTAAAATTCCGATGGGTCGGTTTGGGACGCCCGAAGAAGTTGCCTCGATGGTGGCTTGGCTGTGCACTGAAGAGTGCTCGTTTTCGACCGGTGCGGTGTTTGATCTGTCTGGTGGTCGCTCTACGTATTGACCATCGGAACATGCCAGTTCAGTGAAGCATTTCATTCAAAGTTAAAGCTAAAAAAAGGAAACGCCATGCGTTTTGTCAGTTACCACGATGGCTTGATGCCCGCTTGGGGTGTTTTGCTTGGAGAAGCGAGCGTCGTTGACAGCCGCCAACTCGGCAATGGGCTGCCATCAACCCTGCGCGAATTCATCGCCCTGTCTGCTACTCAGCCCAGCTTGTTGGCCGACGTCAAAGCGAGCGTAGCGGCCGCCACGCCCACCCGGCTGGACGCTGTGACGTTGGCGCCCTGCGTGCCGCAACCCGGCAAGATCATTTGTCTGGGCGTGAATTACCACGACCACGCCAAAGAGGGCGGCAACGCGATTGCGGATTACCCGGCTTTCTTTTTGCGTTGCGAGACTTCACTTCTGGCCCATGGAGCGCCATTGCAGGTGCCGGCTATTTCAGACAAGCTGGACTTCGAGGCCGAACTAGCGGTCGTCATTGGCCAGCGCACAAGATTTGTCTCAGAGACAGACGCTCTGAAATCGGTGTTTGGCTACGCCTGCTTCAACGACGCCAGCCTGCGCGACTACCAACGCCGCACCACCCAATGGACGATTGGCAAGAACTTTGACGCTACGGGCGGCTTTGGCCCGAGCCTGGTCACACCCGATGAGCTGCCGCCCGGTTGCACTGGCCTTCGCATTCAGTCGCGCTTGAACGGTCAGGTGATGCAGGACGCCAACACCACCGACATGGTGTTTGGCGTGGCCCGCACGATTTCGTTGCTGTCTGAAGCCATGACACTTGAGCCCGGTGACGTGTTGGTGATGGGCACGCCCGGTGGCGTGGGCTATGCGCGCACGCCACCGGTCTGGATGAAAGCCGGCGACACCATCGAGATTGACATTGAGGGTGTGGGTATTTTGTCGAACCCCGTCACTGCCTGATAAAGTTAAAACAAGGAGACTCGCATGCAACGCAGACATCTTTTTCAAACCACCGCCACCTTGGGTTTGGGCGCTTTGGCCGGCTGCGCCTTGCCGGGGAATGCCTCTCACCATGTCAAAACGCCGTTTGATGTGCCCGCCACTTATGTGCCCATCGTCGGTTCCGACATGATGTTTCCGGTGCGCCGCATTTACTGCATTGGCCGCAACTACGCGGCGCATGCACGCGAGATGGGTTCAGACCCAACCCGTGAGCCGCCTTTCTTTTTTCAAAAGCCGACTGACGCTATTCAAAACGTCACGCCCGGCACCGTGGCTGACCATCCTTATCCGACGCTGACCAAGAACTACCACTACGAAATCGAGCTCGTGGCGGCGCTGAACAAAGGCGGGCGCAACATTTCGATGGCGCGCGCGCTGGAGCATGTGTACGCCTACGCGCTGGGTCTGGACATGACGCGTCGCGATTTGCAGCGTGCATTGGGCGACGAGAAAAAACCGTGGGAGATCGGCAAGAGCTTTGACCGGTCGGCGCCGATCGGACCTCTGCATTTGGCGACACAGACCGGGCCTTTCACCCAAGGCAGCATCTGGCTCAAGGTGAACGGTCAGACCAAGCAAAACGCCAACCTGAGCCAGATGATCTGGAGCGTGGCGGAGCAGATCAGCAAGCTCTCGGAGGCGTTTGAATTGATGCCCGGCGACATCATTTATTCAGGCACGCCAGAGAACGTCGGGCCGGTGGTGCGGGGCGATGTCATCGATTGTCACATCGACGGGTTGCCAAACTTGAGCGTCAAGATCGTCTGAACAGCTTAGTCGTAACGCGGCAGATCACAGCGGCTTTCAGGCTCTGTGGCTGCTTTCTTTGGCTTAGCTCGTGAGCGTGCGTGCGTGCGTGCCCTTACTCGTTTGTAAGTGCGGTTTTATGACGGTATCGACTAGGCTTACTTGGTGCTCAACCTAAAGGGCAAAAGACTATTTGCAATTAATTTTGGCGTGTTGCAGGTCCACTGCAGCGGCTCAAAACCGGCGAAGTGGTACCGCTCGAAGCTGAACAATTTTTGTACTCAACGAGCTGTAAAGATGCCGAACTGCCGGTTCTGTGGGCAAGTAGCTGATGTCCCAGCAGTAAACCTGATCCGGCCCAGTGGACACCAGTGCGCGTGGCTTGCCGCTCAGCCAGGCTGAACTTATTGGCTGGCACGGTGATGCGGCGCTAAGGTCGCCCACCTGATGGCCGGGGCGCCTCCAGCGCTGAACGGTACGCGCGTCCAGGCCAATCACAGCGCAGGACTGCCCGATCAGATCGAGCAGCATCTGACGATCCTTGCAC
>JABMMH010000200.1 GCA_013205645.1 Polaromonas sp.
CACAACACCATCGCCTCCGTCAAGCGCTTGATGGGCCGTGGGCTGCATGACATTGCCGATGCCAGTCGCCTGCCATACCAGCTGATTGACAAGCCAGGCATGGTGGGTTTGCACACCGCAGCCGGCGAGAAAAGTCCGGTCGAAGTCAGCGCCGAAATTTTGGCGACCTTGCGTTTTCGTGCTGAAGACACGTTTGACGACGATGTTTTTGGAGCGGTCATCACCGTGCCGGCCTACTTTGACGAAGCCCAGCGCCAAGCCACCAAAGACGCCGCACAACTGGCTGGCTTGAACGTTCTGCGCCTCATCAACGAACCGACAGCCGCAGCCATTGCCTACGGCCTGGACAACAACAGCGAAGGCGTTTTTGCGGTCTACGACTTAGGCGGCGGCACCTTTGATATTTCGATTCTGCGTTTGACCCAAGGCGTTTTTGAAGTGGTCGCCACAGGCGGCAACTCAGCGCTGGGCGGTGACGATTACGACCGTGCACTGGCTGATTGGGCCTTGGAGCAAACCGCCATTCCCCCGGTTGAAAATGCGGCCGACAAGGCTGCCTTGCTGCGCACAGCACGACTCGTCAAGGAAGCGCTCAGCACGCAGGAATTGGTGGCTTTTCAGCTTGATCTTTCGAACACGCGCATTGACACCATCGTCACACCTGCCGACTTTGACGCCATCACGGCCAAGTTGACAGCGCAGACCATGACCGCTGTGCGCAAAGCTTTGCGTGACGCCAAACTCGGCAAAGACGATATTCAGGGCGTTGTATTGGTCGGCGGCTCAACCCGCATGCCGGCCATCCGCTCAGCCGTGGCTGAGTTTTTCGGTCGTGATCCTTTGACGAACTTGAACCCAGACGAAGTGGTGGCGCTTGGCGCTGCCATTTCTGCCAACCAGCTGGCCGGTAACCACACGGGCGACGAGTTATTGTTGCTCGATGTAATTCCGCTGTCTTTGGGCATTGAGACCATGGGCGGTTTGGTCGAGCGCATCGTGCCGCGCAACCAAACCATCCCGACGGCCATGGCGCAGGACTTCACCACCTACAAAGACGGCCAAACAGCCTTGGCCTTGCATGTGGTGCAGGGCGAGCGCGACTTGGTGGCCGACTGCCGAAGTCTGGCGCGCTTCGAGCTGCGCGGCATTCCTCCCATGGCCGCTGGCGCTGCGCGCATCCGCGTGACCTTCACGGTTGACGCGGACGGCCTGTTGAGCGTCAGCGCCAAAGAGCAGGGCAGCGGGGTGGCTGCGCAGATTGACGTCAAGCCGTCTTACGGCCTGTCAGACGACGACATCGCTCGCATGTTGCAAGAGAGTTTTTCGACCGCCCAGCAAGACATGAAGGCACGCGCACTGGCAGAAGCCCGCGTCGACGCCGACCGCATGCTGCAGGCCACGCAAAGCGCGCTGAATGCAGACGCAGACTTGCTTGAAGCGGAAGAAAAATCGACCATCGACACGCTGATGGCCGCCGTCGCCAGTGCCCGTGTCGATGCAGACGCCGCCACCATTGAAGCCGCTAACCAAGCCTTGGCCAAAGGCACTGAAAACTTCGCTGCACAGCGAATGAACCGCGGCATTCAAAAAGCCTTAGCGGGCAAAAACATCTCAGCGGTCTGACGCAGGCCGTTCCTTCTTTAAAATTATCAGAGCACCCAAGCCATGCCCGTCATCAAAATATTGCCGCACCCAGAATACTGCCCATCAGGCGCTGAAATCAGTGCGCCCGCCGGCACCTCCATTTGCGAAGCGCTGCTGGACAACCACATCAACATCGAGCACGCCTGCGACATGAGCTGTGCCTGCACCACCTGCCACGTCATCGTGCGCGACGGCATGAAGTCTCTCAACGAGCTGGACGAAAACGAAGAAGACTTGCTAGACCGTGCGTGGGGGCTGGAGCCGAACTCGCGCTTGAGTTGCCAAGCCTTTTTGGGGCAGGGCGATGTGACGGTTGAAATTCCCAAATACACCGTCAACCACGCCAAAGAGCTGCATTAAATCTATGCGTCAAATTGTTCTGGACACCGAAACGACTGGTCTTTCTGCCGAAAACGGTGATCGCATCATTGAGATTGGCTGCGTTGAACTGGTCGCCCGCAAGCTGACCGGCAACAACCTGCATTTCTACCTCAACCCAGGCCGGGACAGCCATGAAGACGCGCTGAAAGTTCACGGCATCAGCAATGATTTTTTGCGCGACAAGCCGAAGTTCTCGGCGGTCGCCGACGAGTTGCTGGCCTATTTGGCCGATGCCGAAGTCATCATCCACAACGCGCCGTTCGACGTCAGTTTTCTGAACAAAGAACTCTCACTGATCGGCAAGCCGCCACTCAAACATTGCGTCGCCAAAGTGGTCGACAGCCTGATGATGGCCAAGGAGTTGTACCCCGGCAAACGCAACTCGCTAGATGCTTTGTGTGACCGACTCGAAGTTGACAATGCCGGCCGAACCCTGCACGGCGCCTTGCTCGACGCCGAGCTGCTGGCCGACGTTTACATCAACCTCACGCGCGGTCAAAACAGTTTGGTGATGGACATGGGCGCAGAGCCTGAGGCGGGTGCTGTGATTCAAGTGATCGACTTCAGCACCTTTGATTTACCACTGCTCATGGCCAATGACCAAGAGACCACCGCGCACGAGGCGCTGTTGGCTGGCATTGACAAGGCCAGCAAAGGCAAGACCGTGTGGCGAGCAATGGTTGCTTGAAAAACGACAACTCTTGTCGAGATCCCCCTAAAAAACTCATATAATTTGATGCTTGCTGAAAAGCACAGGGAGATTAGCTCAGGGGTAGAGCATTGCATTCACACTGCAAGGGTCGCAAGTTCGAAACTTGCATCTCCCACCAAAAAACGTAATGAAATCAAGGACTTAGCTTAACGGCCTAGTCCTTTTTTTGGCTAGTGTCTAATAAGTGTCTAAATCTGCCTTGGCTGTTCTTGGACTAATCGGGCAATTTTCAGGTCGGTGCCTCGGTTCAGATTTCGTACGAATGCCGACGTCAATTTTTTTCTTGCACGTTGTGGCCAACAAAAAGGGGGCAGACTCCGGCGGGTTAGCTCGGCAGAAAAAAGCAGTTGTTTTTTCCGTATCAGTGGCGGCCATAGCCGGACATGCTGATGCCATCGTTACGATCAATCTCAAATACTTCCCAGAAAAAGTGCTGACACAGCACTGAGTCGAGGCTCAGCATCCAGATGACTTCGTGATGAACCATTTCGGCGCACGTGGCAGTTCACTCAATGCGACGCTAATACGCTTACCGATGGATTGCCACGGCCATCGGTCTGGTGATTTTGCTTGGACGACTACCGCCGTGGCGCTGACCCCGCAGCGGTAGTCCGTGTTGGTAAAAATCCAGATTTTTTCAAAACTTTGACTGCCCGAGTCGCTGAGACTAGCCGCGTCGTTTGTAGCCCTCGCGCTTGTTTTGA
>JABMMH010000201.1 GCA_013205645.1 Polaromonas sp.
CAAAAGCTCGCCGACATGCTGTGGACGCTGGACCAATGTCCGGTGCCCATCGTCGGCCGCGTTCAGGGCGATTGCTACGCCGGTGGCATGGGGCTGGCGGCTATTTGCGATGTGCTGGTGGCGTCCGATAACGTGACTTTTTGCCTGTCTGAAGCTCGCCTTGGTTTGCTGCCCGCCACCATCAGCCCCTACGTGTTGCGCGCCCTTGGCACGCAGGCGTCGCGCCGCTACATGGTGACGGCTGAGCGCTTCAGCGCCGCCGAAGCGCACAACCACGGACTCGTGCACGTGCTGTGCAACGCCGAACAACTGGACCATCAAGTGGCTGAGCTGGTGGCGACTTTGGTGGCCAACGGCCCTTTGGCGTCGAGGGCTTGCAAGCTGCTGGTGCGCGACGTCAGCGGCGCAGCGATCGACGAAGCCTTGCGCGCCGACACCGCGCGCCGCATTGCCGACATTCGGGCCAGCGACGAAGGCCGCGAAGGTCTGCAGTCTTTTCTACAAAAACGTCCACCAAGCTGGTTGGCTGCGCCGACTGCCCTGTAAAGAAAGCGGTCTACCCCCATGTTCATGTTCAAGAAAATCCTGATCGCCAATCGCGGTGAAATTGCTTGCCGCGTCGCCGCCACAGCCAGACGCATGGCCATCAAAACGGTGGCGGTGTACTCTGACGCAGATGCCGATGCCAAGCACGTGACGGCCTGCGACGAAGCCGTGCACATCGGCGGCAGCGCGCCCAAAGACAGCTATCTGCGTTGGCAGCGCATCATCGCCGCAGCGCAAGCCACGGGCGCTGACGCGATTCATCCGGGCTATGGTTTTTTGAGCGAGAACGAAGAGTTTGCGCAAGCTTGCGCTGATGCGGGTCTGGTCTTCATTGGCCCGCCAGCGTCGGCCATCAAGGCCATGGGCCTGAAAGCCGAGTCCAAGCGACTCATGGAAAAAGCCGGCGTGCCACTGGTACCTGGTTATCACGGCAGTGACCAAAACCCGGCGCTGTTGCAGCGCGAAGCCGACCGCATTGGTTACCCGGTGCTGATCAAAGCCAGTGCCGGCGGCGGCGGCAAAGGCATGCGCGCGGTTGACACCTCCGAAGACTTTGCCGCAGCACTGGCCTCTTGCCAGCGCGAAGCCATCAACAGCTTTGGCGACGACGCCGTGCTGATTGAGAAATACGCGCAGCGCCCGCGCCACATTGAAATTCAAATCTTTGGCGACACGCATGGCAACTGCGTGCATTTGTTCGAGCGTGATTGCTCGGTGCAACGCCGACATCAAAAAGTGCTGGAGGAAGCGCCAGCGCCCGGCATGACCGAGGCCATGCGGCAACAGATGGGCGAAGCCGCGGTAGCGGCTGCGCGCGCGGTACATTACGTCGGTGCTGGCACGGTGGAGTTCATTGTGGAGCAACGCGCTGGCGGCATGAATTTCTATTTCATGGAGATGAACACGCGCTTGCAGGTGGAGCATCCGGTGACTGAAGCCATCACCGGGCTGGACTTGGTGGAATGGCAGTTGCGGGTCGCTGCCGGTCAGCCCTTGCCGCTCAAGCAAGAGCAGTTGCGTCGGCAGGGCCATGCGATCGAAGCGCGTATTTGTGCCGAGAGCCCCGACAACCAGTTCTTGCCGGCGACCGGCACGCTGCAGGTCTATCGACAACCGGTCTGCACGCGCTTTGAGCGCGCGGACGGCCCAGTCCATGTGCGGATTGATGACGGCGTGTGTGAGGGCGATTCAATTTCGCCGTATTACGACTCGATGGTGGCCAAGCTGATCGTGCATGGCGACACCCGCGAACAAGCGCTGGCGCGCATGGACCAAGCGCTGAGCGAGTTCCACATCGTCGGTCTGCAAACCAATGTGCAGTTTTTGCGGCACGTGGTGCAGAGCCAATCCTTTGCCAAAGCTGATCTCGACACCGCGTTGATTCCGCGTGAGGCTGGCGTGCTCTTTCATCAAGAAAAGCTCGGCCTGTCGGTGGCTGTGGCCGCAGCGGTGGCGCTCACGCTGGAAGAAGAAAAATCCTGCGAAACGACCGATCCTTTCAGCCGCACCGATGGCTGGCGCTTACACGGATCAAGTCAGCGCCGCTTTGAGTTCGAGTTTCATGGTGAAGCGCAGGCGGCGCAGCTGACGCGTATGCATGACGGCACGCTGCAGTTGGCGCTGGGCGATGCGCGCCTGCCTCTGCGCTACACGGCCACGGCCAAAGGCTTGCAGCTTGAACTAGACGGTCAACGTCACCTGTTGCAGGTCTACCGGCGCGGCGAGGTGGTGCACGTGTTTGGCGCCATGGGCGCGACGCAGATCACCGAGATCGACCTGCTGGCGCACGCTGGCGTGGCCCAACACGAGGCTGGCCGCTTGACCGCACCGATGCCTGGCAAGGTGGTGTCTTTTCAGGTCAAGGCGGGTGACACGGTCAGCCGGGGTCAGGCGTTGGCGGTGATGGAGGCGATGAAAATGGAGCACACCATCGCCGCGCCTGCCGATGGTGTGATC
>JABMMH010000202.1 GCA_013205645.1 Polaromonas sp.
GCTTTTGGCTAAGGAACAGGAAACTCCACCCCTGCGATGCAGAAGGCTTCGTTCATGGTTAATAAAACATCACCCATCAAACGAATATACGAATCAGGCGCTGAAATGGCCCGAAGCGGTGACTCTGAAGTGAGAGTCCAAAAGTGTGAGGTAGATGTACAAATGCAGCGCACTCTGTGCAACTGCAAGCCTCTGATTATGGCACGCTTTCAGGGTTTGTACTAGTCCCCTTCAAATACCGAGGGCTTATTTCAAAAAGTGCTCGCGGTAATGTTCGAGTTCGTCTATCGACTCGTGCACGTCAGCCAACGCCGTATGGCTCTGGCGTTTTTTAAACGCGTTGTAGACCTCGGGACGCCAGCGCTTGGCCAACTCTTTGAAGGTGCTGACATCGACATTGCGGTAATGCAAAAATTCCTCCAGCTTGGGCATGTACTTGACCAGAAATCGTCGGTCTTGGCTGATGGTGTTGCCGCACAAAGGTGAGGTGCCTTTGGGCAGGTATTTGGCCAAGAAAGCCAGCACTTGCTTTTCGGCGTCTGCTTCGCTGACGCTGCTGGCTTTGACTTTGTCAATCAAACCGCTGCGACCGTGCGTGCCCTTGTTCCAGTTGTCCATTTGGCCCAGCAACTCGTCGCTCTGGTGGATCACCAGCACCGGGCCTTCAATGCGCGGCACCAGCTGCGGGCCAGTGACGATCACCGCAATTTCAATCAGACGTTCTTTCTCGGGGTCTAGCCCGGTCATTTCGCAATCGATCCAGACCAGGTTTTGATCTGACTTTTTCAGAGGGGGTTCAGTGTCAAGCATGCGGTGATTCTCGCCGATGCCCTAAACTTACAAAGATGACTGATTACTCGCTTGTATTTACCCTCGTTTTTTCAGCGGTGCTGGTGCTGGGTCTGCTGGTGAAGTTTTACCTGAGCACGCGTCAAATCCGCCATGTCGCGCGTCACCGCGATGCGGTGCCATCCGCTTTCGCTGCAACCATTACTTTGGATGCGCACCAAAAAGCCGCGGACTACACCATCACCAAAGCCCGCTTCGGCATGTTGGAGCTGTCCTTTGGCACGGCTGTGCTGCTCGGCTGGACATTGCTGGGCGGCTTAGATGCACTGAACCAATTGTTGGCCGGTACGGGGCTGGGTGAGTGGAGCCCGCTGGCGCAACAACTGGCGCTGGTAGCCGGCTTTGGCCTCGTCAGCGGCGCGCTGGATTTACCTTTCACGCTGTACAGCACGTTCAAGATAGAGGAGCGTTTTGGCTTCAACAAAATGACCGCCAAGTTATGGTTCGCCGACTTGCTTAAATCGACTGCGGTCGGCATCGTGGTGGGATTGCCCATCATCGCGCTCATCTTGTGGCTGATGGGTAGCGCAGGCAGCCTGTGGTGGCTTTGGGCCTGGGCTGTCTGGATGGGTTTTAACCTGTTGATTCTGGTGCTCTACCCGACCGTGATCGCACCTCTTTTCAATAAATTCCAGCCACTCGAAGACGAGGGATTGAAAGCCCGCGTAACGGCGCTCATGCAGCGCTGCGGTTTTGCCGCCAAAGGCCTGTTTGTGATGGACGGCAGCAAACGCTCGGCCCATGCCAACGCCTACTTCACCGGCTTCGGCGCCGCCAAGCGCGTGGTCTTTTACGACACCTTGTTGAAGCAACTCAGCCCGGCCGAAGTCGACGCCGTGCTGGCCCACGAGTTGGGGCATTTCAAGCACAAGCACATCATCAAACGCATCTTCATGTTGTTCGCGCTGAGCTTGGCTGGTTTTGCACTGCTGGGTTGGCTCTCCTCGCAGATTTGGTTTTACACCGCGTTGGGGGTGCTGCCGAACATGAGCGCGCCCAACGATGCGCTGGCGCTGCTGCTGTTCATGTTGGTCGTCCCTTTGTTCAGCTTTTTCATCTCGCCACTGTTTGCCCAACTCTCGCGCCAACATGAGTTTGAAGCCGACGCCTATGCGGCCCAACAGACCGATGGCCGCGACCTGTCCAGCGCCCTGCTCAAGCTGTACAAAGACAACGCCAGCACACTCACACCGGACCCGATCTTTGTGAAGTTTTACTATTCACATCCGCCCGCGTCCGAGCGCTTGGCTCGCATGAGCGCCATTCAACCCAGCCCCGCAGGAGCACCCGCTTGAGCCCATCTGCAGCACCACGGCGCGCACTCAGCGCGACCGAGATCGTCAGCCAACTGAGCAAGCTCAATGGCGAGCAGCCACTGGGCTGGCGCCTGATCGATGGCGCGCTGGAGAAAAGCTTTCGCTTCAAAGACTTTCACCACTGCATCGGCTTCGTCAACGCTGTGGCCTTCATTGCCAACGCTGAAAATCATCACCCTGATCTGGCTGTGAGTTTCAGCCAATGCACGGTGCGCTTCAACACGCACGATGTGAACGGGATTTCCGTCAGTGACTTTCTTTGCGCGTCCAAGGTTGACGCCTTGCTGGCTTGAAACACTCTGGCAAACCGGCAGGCCATGCACGGCCCGCCGTCGCTGGCACTGAAGCCGGATTGGTGGTCGCCGGCTTCGGGCGTCACGTGCTGGTTGAAAAAGACAATGGGGAGCGCCTTATCTGCCACCCGCGCGGCAAAAAAAACCAGGCACTGGTCGGCGACTGCGTGCGCTGGCTGCCCTCAGAGGACGAAGGCACGATTGAAAAAGTCGAGCCCCGGGGCAACCTGTTTTACAGGCAAGATGAAATGCGCACCAAGTCCTTCGCGGCCAATCTCGATCAGGTGTTGATCCTGATGGCGGCTGAGCCGGAGTTCTCTGAAAACCAGCTGACACGCGCCCTGATTGCCGCCGAAGCCGCTGGTATTCGACCCATCATTGCGCTGAACAAAAGCGACTTGACCGAACCCTTTGGCCGCGCTTGGACCAAGCTGGCGCCGTACCGCGCCATGGGCTACCAGATGCTCTCGCTGGCGATCAAGCCGAAGGCCGCAGATGACGAAACCCAAACGTCTGTGGTCTCGCTGATGCCGCTGATGCAGGGCAAAAAGACACTGGTGCTGGGCCCCTCGGGCGCCGGCAAAAGCAGCTTGACCAATCTGCTGATACCGCACGCTCAAGTGCTGACGGCCGAAATCTCACAGGCGCTTAACTCCGGCAAACACACGACCACCAGCACCACGCTGTACTGGATTGATGCGGACAGAACGACGGCGCTGATAGACTCGCCCGGTT
This sequence comes from Polaromonas sp., assembly GCA_013205645.1. Classification (GTDB taxonomy): domain Bacteria; phylum Pseudomonadota; class Gammaproteobacteria; order Burkholderiales; family Burkholderiaceae_C; genus Polaromonas. The sequence continues at coordinate 3,194 of JABMMH010000202.1, forward strand.
TTCAAGAATTTGGTCTGCACCACATTGAGCCGATGCATCTGGCCGCCTACATGCCCGATATCAAGGCGCACGCACAGAGCTGCAAGTTCTACAACTGTACGCATCTGCATGAGCCGGGTTGTGGCGTCATCAATGAACTGAAGAGCACAGACAAAGCCAGCAGCATCAGCGCCAGCCGTTACCGGCTTTATGGCGACTTGTTCGCGGAACTGTCAGAGACGCGTTATTGACTTGTCCAGGCCTTTACTGACACTGGAAGTCAGCCCAGCAGACGCGCCAGCGTCAACAGCGCCAGCAGCACCATCCACAAGACGACACAACGCCAGACCAGCCCCACCA
>JABMMH010000203.1 GCA_013205645.1 Polaromonas sp.
AGCAATGTGCGGCGCAAACGATTGAGTGATTTCATGGTATCTCCTGGTAAAAAGTGGCGAGAGTGCCCTGCCACCTGGTGTTTGACGTCCCCAGTTTCATGGCGCGAAATAAAGGTTTAACCCAATACAACTACTTGTGATTTTAAGTGGCGAAATTACTAAATTTACTTTTGTGTCGCTTTCTCAGCTTTATTGCGCCTAAAAATCAATTCTAAGTTTATAAAAAAGATCATGGACGATACACCATAAATAAACACTCATAGTTACCCTAGCGTCCAACGGCAGGATTGCGCGAGGCGGCGAACGTCACTGGCTAGGCGGACCAATGACTCCCAATGCCGTGCCTCTCGACGGGCTTCACAACACCCTTTGTCGGCCCACCCCAGCGCGACCCTTATCATCCCCAGCATGACCGCGCCCAACCCTCGCCAAGCAACCAACAACGCTGACTGCGCCGGAACTTTTAGCCCCCGCACCCGCTCCGATCAACTCATGCGCTTTTTTACCCCCCTTCATTCACACCTCAAGTCGCTGCTGCTCGCTGCGGCGTTGCTTGGCAGCACAGGGTTTGTCGCCGCGCCCGTGGCCGCTCAATCGACCCCTTCGCTGTTCAGCACCAGCAGCAAAGCCTCTTCGGTCGTCACCACCGGCGAGGTGCGGGCCGAGCTGATGGTTCATGCCCCGCAAGGCGTGGCCCCGGGGCAGCCTCTCTGGGTCGGCCTGAACATCGCGCACCAGCCTGAATGGCACACCTACTGGAAGAACTCCGGCGACTCCGGTTTACCGACCGAGCTGACCTGGACGCTCCCCGCCGGTATCACGGCAGGTGAGATCGCTTGGCCGACGCCAAAGAAGATCCCCATCGGCAACTTGGCCAACTACGGCTACGAAAACACCGTCTTGCTGCCCGTGCCCCTGACCGTCGCGCCGGGCTTCAGCGCCAACCAGTTGACGGTTCAACTCAGCGCCTCATGGCTGGTCTGCAAGCAAGAGTGCATCCCCCAAGAAGGCGAGTTCACGCTGACCTTGCCGGTGCGCAGTTCCAGCGCCGCCAATGGCCGCGTCTTTGAGGCTGCTTGGGCCGCCAGCCCGCGCGCCTTAACGGCCGGTAGCGGACAAATCAACGTTGAGACCAAAGCCATTAGCGTCTCTGTGGCAGGTTTACCAGCGGCGTGGCGCGGCCAAGCGCTTGATTTTTACCCCGAGACTGGCGGCGTCACTGAGCCTGCCGGAAAGATTGCGCAAACTTGGAAAGACGGCTTGTGGACAGCGCAAGTACCGCTGTCAGCGCATCGCAGCGACAGCCCACAACGCATGCCGGTAGTATTGGCCTTGGCCGACGGCAAAGGAACCGCCAACCCAGCGTGGCGCATTGAGTTGCCGGTCAAAGGTGAGTGGCCTAGCTTGGCTGCTCCCACCGTTGTGCCCGCCGCCCTCGAAGCTGCACTCAAAGCCAATGCAGCAGCAGCACTGACAACCCCCTCATCAGCCCCGGCCCTGACTTGGCTGGCAGCTATTTTGGGTGCTTTGCTTGGCGGCTTGATCCTCAACCTCATGCCCTGCGTGTTTCCGGTGCTGGCCATCAAGATGGTCGGCTTCATGCAGGTCAAAGACCAAGCCAGTCGCACGGCCAGTGGCGTGGCTTACACGGCCGGCGTGGTGCTGTCGTTTCTGGCGCTGGGCGGTTTGCTGCTGGGCTTGCGCGCTGCGGGCGAACAACTCGGTTGGGGCTTTCAGTTGCAAAGCCCGGCAGTCGTTGCCGGTTTGGCAGCCTTGTTCACCTTACTGGGGCTGAACCTGGCCGGCCTGTTTGAATTTGGTCAATTGCTGCCAAGCCGTTTGGCCAGCCTGCAATCCAAAAACACCACCGTCAATTCGTTCTTGTCGGGCGTGCTGGCCACGGCCGTCGCGTCGCCCTGCACGGCACCGTTCATGGGTGCCTCGCTGGGCTTGGCGGTCGGTCTGCCGGCGCTGCAAGCCCTGGCCATCTTTGGCGCGATTGGCGTGGGCATGGCGCTGCCTTATTTGTTGGCCAGTATGGTGCCGGCAGTGGCTCGGGCCATGCCAAGGCCCGGCCCGTGGATGATCACCTTCAAGACCTTCATGGCTTTTCCGATGTTTGCCACGGTGGCTTGGTTGGTGTGGATTCTTGGCCAACAAAGCGGCATCAACGGCGCCGGCACCTTGCTCGGCCTGCTGGTGTTGATGGCGCTGGTGATCTGGACCTTCACGTTGACCGGCAAGGTGCGCGTGGTGGCCGTCAGTTTGTCGCTCTTGACGGCGGCACTCGCGCTGTCTACCGCCGGGCCTAGCGTTGTCAAACTCATGGAGTTTGGACCAGCAGGCACCTCTGCCGTCTCGGCCACCGAGCGCTGGCAGCCCTGGGCGCCGGGCCGCGTCGAACAACTCACAGGCGAAGGCCGCAGCGTGTTGGTCGACTTCACCGCCGCTTGGTGCGTGACCTGCCAATACAACAAGACAACCACGCTCAGCAACAGCGCTGTGCTGGCCGACGTGGATGCCAAAAATGTAGCCTTGCTGCGCGCTGACTGGACCCGTCGCGACCCCGCCGTGACGGCAGCGCTGAAAGAACTCGGTCGCTCCGGCGTGCCGGTGTATGTGATTTACAAGGCCGGCCGCGCGCCGGTGGTGATGTCGGAAATTCTGTCCGTGGACGATGTGCGGCGCGAACTGGCCAGACTTTGAGTCATCCGGCAAGCCGCAAGCAACACCTGAGACAATCGGTCCATGTTTGCACCACTCCAAAACGACACCTTTTTACGCGCCTGCTGGCGCCAAGCCACTGACTACACCCCCGTTTGGCTGATGCGCCAAGCCGGCCGCTACCTGCCGGAGTACCGCGCCACGCGGGCCGAGGCCGGCAGTTTCATGGGGCTGGCGACCAACACCGACTACGCCACTGAAGTCACGCTGCAGCCGCTTGAGCGCTATCCGCTGGACGCCGCCATTTTGTTTTCCGACATCCTGACCGTGCCGGACGCCATGGGCTTGGGCCTGTCTTTTGCCCTGGGCGAGGGTCCGAAGTTCGCCACCCCGGTGCGCGACGAGGCCGCGGTCAACCGGCTCGAAGTCCCCGACATGAACAAGCTGCGTTATGTTTTTAACGCCGTGACCTCGATTCGCAAAGCCCTGAATGGCCGCGTGCCACTGATTGGTTTTTCGGGCAGCCCGTGGACGCTGGCCTGCTACATGGTTGAAGGCGCGGGTTCTGACGACTACCGCTTGGTCAAAACCATGCTGTACCAACGGCCTGACCTGATGCACCGCATGTTGGCCATCAACGCCGACTCGGTGGCGGCGTATTTGAACCAACAAATTGAAGCCGGCGCGCAAGCCGTGATGATCTTCGACAGTTGGGGCGGTGTGCTGGCCGACGGCGCGTTCCAAACCTTCAGCCTGGCCTACACCGAGCGCGTGCTGTCGCAGCTCAAACGCGAACACGAGGGCGTGAAGATTCCGCGCATCGTCTTCACCAAGGGCGGCGGCTTGTGGCTCCAAGAAATGGCCAAACTCGACTGCGAA
>JABMMH010000204.1 GCA_013205645.1 Polaromonas sp.
GATTTGCTGATCCATTTTCTCAACGTGCCCACAGGCATATTCAAATCATTGGCGATGTCCTGAACGCTGCGTGTGCCGCGCTGCCTGACTTTGCTCAGGGCTTGTTCTTGGAATTCAATTGAATGTCGATTTGTTCTCATAAGTGGCGCTCCAATGCGGACCATCCGCGATCATGAGGAAGCGACATCTAGTCTGACACGGAGGGGGGGGCACACCGAGGCCGGAGTTATGCAGAGGATTCGTAAGGAGGGGCACTCGGGTAGAGCGAAGAGTCAGTAATGTCATTTTTATGATTTTTATTGTTTTTCTATGAGTCAAAAATTTTTTACCTATTGTGTATTTTTTGTATTAAAATTTGAATAAATTAGTATAAATATTTTTAATCATTTCGCAGATGATTCTTTACTTTTTATTACATATGGAGTTCGTATGAAATCTTCTTTCTCGACTCAGACCTCACGCCTTGTTGTATTTCCCTTGTTATTACTTGCGTTGCAAGGTGCCAAGGCAGAGTCAATCGGCGACAGCGCCACCAATAACTTTGCCGATCTTTTAACAGCTAATGTGACCCTGACTTCTCAGTATGTGTCGCGCGGATTTCGTCAGACTTGGGGTGAGCCTGCCCTACAAGGCGGAGTCGATTATGTCAACTCAAATGGATTTTTCGTCGGCACCTGGATGTCCAATGTCAGCCATCGCTATATTGAAAATGGTTCTATCGAATGGGATTTGTATGGAGGCTATGCCGGCAACTCTGGCCCTTTGGGCTACAGTGGTACACTTTTTTACTACAAGTATCCGGGTGCCGTAATTAGCGCGACCAATACGAAATATGATTATGGTGAATTGGGTCTCGGCTTGACGTACAAGTTCATGTATGCCAAATACAACTACACGTACACCAAGGATTTCTTCGGTATCACCGACGCGCGGGGCACCGGTTATCTGGACCTAGGGTCGAACATCGACCTCGGCTCCGGGTATCTCCTCAATCTTCACTATGGTGTTGGCCGAGTCGCCAGCACCGGCGGCGCAGACAATTCCATCTGGAATTGGAAAGATGCCAAGATTGGCATCAGCAAGGCACTTCAGGGCGGTTGGACAATCGCTGGAGCCTACACCCAAGCCACCGGCGCCACCAATGTCTACGACCGTTTTACGACTGGCGCGTTGAACTCGGCTGGCGCGCCTGAGGTCTCAAACCCTACCGCGGGCACATTGCTGCTATCCCTTTCCAAAAAATTCTGACTCACAGATTTCATTTTCGGCATTCTAGAAGCGCACCATGCCAGTATTCAAGCAACAACAACTCTACATCCACGGCTGCTGCGTCGATGCGCGTAGCGGTTCAACATTCGACACCATCAACCCAGCCAATGGCAAGGTGTTGGCCCAAGTCCAGTGCGCCTCGCAGCAGGATGTTGACGATGCGGTAGCCAGCGCGACCAAGGGCCAGCGCGTCTGGGCTGCGCAGACTGCAATGCAGCGCTCACGCGTGCTGCGCCGTGCGGTCGAGATTTTGCGCAAGCGCAATGACGAACTGGCCGAGATCGAAACGCTCGATACCGGCAAGCCATTGTCGGAAACCAGCGCGGTAGATATTGTGACCGGCGCCGACGTGTTGGAGTACTATGCCGGCCTGGCGCCAGGGGTAGAAGGTATCCAAATTCCGCTGCGAGATAGTTCTTTCATTTATACGCGGCGTGAGCCTCTTGGCGTCGTGGCAGGGATCGCCGCCTGGAATTACCCGATCCAGATCGCACTTTGGAAGTCGGCGCCGGCGCTTGCGGCCGGCAATGCGATGATTTTCAAGCCCAGCGAAATGACACCACTTTCAACGCTTAGGCTGGCTGAAATCTATACCGAAGCAGGCTTGCCGGACGGCGTTTTCAACGTCCTTAACGGTGACGGGAAAACTGTCGGCACCTGGCTGACCGAGCATCCCGGTATCGAAAAAATCTCGTTCACCGGCGGCGTGGCGACGGGCAAGAAAGTGATGGCCAGCGCGTCCGGGTCAACGCTGAAGGATGTGACGATGGAATTGGGCGGCAAGTCGCCCTTGATCGTGTTCGCTGACGCCGATCTCGAGCGCGCCGCCGATGTGGCGATGATGGCCAACTTTTACAGCGCAGGCCAAGTCTGCACCAACGGTACGCGTGTGTTTGTGCATGCGTCGATCAAGGTCGCGTTCGAACAAGCCGTCTTAGCGCGGGTACGGCGCATGCGGATCGGTGACCCGCTGCAGATGAGCACCAATTTCGGCCCGCTGGTCAGCTTCGCACAGATGGACAAGGTGCTTGGTTACATCGCCTCGGGCAAGGCCGAAGGCGCGCGCCTGCTGGCTGGCGGCGAACGCATGCAAGAGGGTGATTTTGCACGCGGCGCCTACGTTCAGCCGACGGTCTTCACCGATTGCCGCGATGACATGAAGATCGTGCAGGAAGAAATTTTCGGGCCAGTGATGAGCATCTTGGTCTTCGACACTGAAGAAGACGTCATTCGACGCGCTAATGACACCGACTTCGGCCTGGCCGCCGGCTTGATGACGCAGGACTTGACGCGCGCGCACCGCGTCATTCATCAATTGCAGGCTGGTATTTGCTGGATCAACACGTGGGGTGAGTCGGCCGCTGAAATGCCAGTGGGCGGCTACAAGCAATCGGGCGTCGGGCGGGAGAACGGTCAAGTCACGCTGCAGCAATACACCCGGATTAAGTCAATACAGATCGAATTGGGCGCCTACAGCTCGGTGTTCTGAGCAGATATCACCAACAGATAAAGCGCCATGTCACACCCAAAAAAATACGATTACATCATCATTGGTGCCGGTTCAGCCGGCAACGTGCTGGCCACGCGTCTGACCGAAGACGCGGGTGTCAGCGTGCTGCTGCTGGAGGCGGGCGGCCCGGATTACCGCTTCGATTTCCGCACCCAGATGCCGGCCGCGCTGGCCTTCCCTCTGCAGGGCAAGCGCTACAACTGGGCCTATGAAACCGAACCCGAGCCGCACATGAACGGGCGCAAGATGGAATGCGGGCGCGGCAAGGGACTGGGTGGCTCATCCCTGATCAACGGCATGTGCTACATCCGCGGCAATGCGCTCGATTACGACGGCTGGGCTGCTCGCAAGGGGCTGGAAAGTTGGTCTTACCTCGATTGCCTGCCGTACTTCAAGAAAGCGGAGGCACGTGATATCGGTGCCAACGACTATCACGGTGCTAGCGGGCCGCTCAGTGTGACGACGCCCAAGGCCGGTAACAATCCATTATTTAAAGCCATGGTCGATGCCGGTGTAGAGGCCGGTTACCCGCGCACCGACGACTTGAACGGCTTTCAGCAGGAAGGCTTCGGTCCGATGGACAGGACAACGACGCCGCAAGGGCGGCGCTCCAGCACCGCGCGCGGTTATCTAGACTTGGCGCGCGAGCGGCCCAATCTGACCATCGTGACCCATGCGCTGACGGATCGCATTTTGTTTTCCGAAAAGCGCGCGATCGGCGTCGCTTATCTGGTGCATGATCAGGCGCAAGCGGCGCATGCTAACAAGGAAGTCTTGTTGTGCGCGGGCGCAATCGCCTCACCGCAGATTTTGCAACGCTCGGGGGTCGGACCGGCAGCCTTGCTGCGCGAACTCGATGTCGCGCTGGTGCATGACTTGCCCGGCGTGGGTGCGAACTTGCAAGACCATCTGGAAGTCTATTTGCAATACGAATGCCTGCAGCCGGTATCTCTGGTGAACGCGTTGAAGCTGTACAACCAGCCCCTGATCGGCGCCGAGTGGCTATTCAATGGCAGCGGCATCGGCGCCAGTAACCAGTTTGAGGCTGGCGGCTTCATCCGTAGCAATGAAACGGTTGCTTGGCCCAACATTCAATATCACTTCTTGCCGATTGCGATCAACTACAACGGTAGCAATCCGATCAAGGAGCATGGTTTCCAGGCCCATATGGGGTCGATGCGTTCGCTCAGCCGCGGCCGCGTCCATGCACGCTCGAAAGATCCGCGTCAGCATCCCAGCATCTTGTTCAATTACATGTCGCAAAAAGAGGATTGGGCCGAATTTCGCGCTGGCATCCGCATTACGCGCGACATTCTCGGCCAGCAGGCTTTGGTGCCATTCAAGGGGCGCGAAATCACGCCTGGTACCGCGATCAACAGCGATGCCGAACTCGATGAGTTTGTGCGCCAACATGCTGAAACTGCGTATCACCCAGCGGGTTCGAATGCGATGGGGTGTGACGCAATGTCGGTTGTCGATGCGCAGGGCAATGTGCATGGCATCGACGGCTTGCGCATCGTCGACGCATCGATCATGCCCACCATTGTCACGGGCAACCTGAACGCACCAACCATCATGATGGCCGAGAAATTGGCCGATGTGATCCGTGGTCGCATGCCACTGTCGCGCATTGAGGTGCCCTATTTCACTGCCAACGGAGCACCGGCGAAGCGCTACTCGAGCGCCATTGTTGAAGATTGACGCGTGGCATTGAATCAACCTGGAAGAACAAACATGGCAAACCAAGAAGCCACTCACATCGAACCCGCACGCGATCGCATCAATCCGATCGTGTTCTACGGGTCAGCCATCGGCATCGTCGTGTTCGCCGTCTGGACCCTATTTTTCACGGCTCAGGCCGGCGGCGTCATCAACGCCATCCTGGGATGGATCGCCGATACCTTCGGCTGGTTCTATTTTGTCGCCGTCACGGTTTACCTGGTGTTCGTCGTCTACATCGCTTTTTCGCGCTATGGCAGCCTGAAGCTCGGGCCGGCCCATTCGACGCCCGACTTCAATTTGGTGACCTGGGCCGCGATGCTTTTTTCGGCCGGCATCGGCATCGACCTGCTGTTCTTTTGCATCGCCGAACCGGTCACCCAATTCCTAGCGCCGCCAGTGGGCGAGGGCAATACCGTCGCGGCCGCGCGCCATGCGATGGAACTGACTTATTTGCACTGGGGCTTGTCCGGCTGGGGCGTCTACACGCTGGTCGGCATGTCGCTGGCATTCTTCAGCTATCGGCACGGCATGCCGCTGACGATACGCTCGTCGCTGTATCCGCTGTTCGGCAAGCGTATCTACGGCGTGATCGGCCACACGGTCGACATCGCCGCCGTGCTGGGCACGGTCTTCGGCATCGCGACCAGCTTGGGCATCGGCATCATCCAGCTCAATTTCGGCCTGAAGCACATGTTTGGCATACCGGAGGCGACCTCGACCCAGGCGATCCTGGCGATCTTGATCGTCGTCTTTTCTGGGATTTCGGCCATGACCGGAGTCGAGAAGGGGATTCGCCGACTGTCCGAATTCAACATGCTGCTGGCCTTGCTGCTGATGCTGTTCGTCTTGTTTGCCGGCAAGACCATCTTCTTGCTCAATGCGCTGGTGATGAACATTGGCGATTACGTGGCCAACTTCGTCACCTTGTCGCTCAATACCTATGCCTTCAATCAACCGACCGGTTGGCTCAATGCATGGACCATCTTTTTCTGGGCCTGGTGGATTGCATGGGGCCCTTTCGTTGGCCTGTTTCTGGCTCGCATCTCGCGCGGACGCACGATACGCCAGTTTGTCGCCGGCACGCTGATCTTGCCGCTGGTCTTCATGATGGCCTGGATGTCGATCATGGGCAACAGCGCGATCGACATGGTGATGAACAATACTGGCGTGCTCGAATTTGGTCAGCAAGCGATGGCTAATCCGGGTTCGTCGATTTATCTGTTTTTGGAAAGCTTTCCATGGGTCGGCTTGACCACGGTGGTGGTCACGATCTTGGCCATCGTGTTTTTCATCACCTCGGCGGACTCAGGTGCTTTGGTGCTGTCGAACATGACATCGGTGCTGCGCGAGCCCGCCAGCGATGCTCCGCCTTGGATGCGTATTTTGTGGGCCGCTATCATCGGCGTGCTGACCGTGGCATTGCTGATGGCGGGTGGTTTGTCCGTGCTGCAAGGGACCGTGGTGATCATGGGCTTGCCGTTTGCGTTCGTGCTGTTTTTGATGATGCTGGGGCTTTTGAAGGCCTTGAAGGTAGAAGGGTTGAAAGAGGGCAGCTACCGAGGCAGCCTGTCGGGCATGTTGTCAGGCCGCATGGCGCCAGGCGAGGCTGTGGCAGGCAGCTGGCATCAGCGCTTAGCGCGCGCGGTCAGCTTTCCTAATCACCAGCAAGTCTCGCATTTTTTGCAAAAAATCGGTAAGCCCGCCTTGCAAGAAATCCGCACAGTGCTGTCTGGTAAAGGTTTTAACGTCGATATCAAGGAGGGCGTCGGTGAGGACGAACACTTGGCCCTGAGTGTGGATTTGGGCGGCGAGCAGAATTTCATTTACGAGATTTGGCCGTTGAAGTGCGTGATGCCTGCTTTCTCGATTCGCGCTACGCGCGCCAACGCTCACTATTACCGAGTAGAGGTCCACATCGGTGATGGTGGTCAGGGTTACGATTTAGCCGGTTACACCAAGGAACAGGTTATAGCCGACGTGCTCGACCAATACGAGCGGCACATGTTTTTTCTGCATACTCAGCGAGAGGGGGTTCCTCTTGGTTCCCCGGCGCAGTCCTGATCATCTTTATCTGCCCGTTGAAATACCCCTGGCCGCAGAAGTCGTCAGTCGCTGTGGCCGCCTTCTTTGGCCTGGCTGGCGATCAGCGTGGCGGTGCGCGTGTAGTGCTGCACCAGCAGATTAACGGCTTGCTCCGCATCGCCAACAATGGCAGCTTCAAAATTGCCACGTGTTCAGCGTGCTCGTTGCGGGAGCCAAAGTGTTGGCCTGCCGCGACTTGGCGGAATCGGTAGGCTTCGTCTGCCAAGTTGTCGCAAAACCCGCGCATCCAGCGCGACGTACAACGCGCTAACAGCACGCGGTGAAACGTGCGGTGCAAGGTTTCCCATTCCGGGTTCGGAATGTATGTGTCTAGCGCCAGTGAGCGCGACGTGCGCGATAGCTGATGCACCAACAACACCAGTTCATGCTCCCAGTCAGTGTCGCGGGCGTTGATGGATTCACGCAAGGCCAAGCTTTCAAGTTGGGCCCGGCTGTGCGTCAGGATGGGCAGTTCGCTCCACTGAAGAGCGGCCACATTGAAGCCGCGCTGTTCGGTGCGGTCTACCAAGCCTTCAGCCGACAAGCGGCTGAGAGCTTCCCGCAGTGGACTGGCCCCGACGCCATAGCGTTTGCACATGGCTTCGACTCGCAATTTGCTGCTAGGCGCCAATAGCCCGTGGGTGATGTCTGCTCGCAACTGTTCATAAACGGCGCTGGCACGGGTGGTGCCGACGGTGCTGCCTGCAGAGCTTGGGAGTGGGGGCTTGCGCGCTATAGGGTTGGTGTGTGGGTAATTGGCTAATTTATCGATTATTTTGAGTTTATCCCAGGAAAGTTAATTCAATTTATTTGAACTATGCCGCCAAAAACGTTCAACTGTAAAGTAGCTTTCAAGCGCTAAAGTAGTGTTCTTGAAATGAAAGGATTCCTCATGTTGACCTTGCGACATTCTGCTGAACGCGGCTACGCCGACCATGGCTGGCTCAAGTCGTTCCACTCGTTTTCTTTTGCCGGTTATCACGACCCGGCCCACATGGGCTTTGGCAATTTGCGCGTCATCAATGAAGACCGCATTGCACCGGGCACCGGTTTTGGCACGCACAGCCACCGCGACATGGAAATCATCAGCTACGTGATGAGCGGTGCCATCGGCCACAAAGACAACATTGGCAACGGCGCCTCGATTCCGCCTGGCGATGTGCAGCGTATGAGCGCGGGCAGCGGCATCTCGCACAGCGAGTTCAACCATGCCGAAGACTCGGTCACCCATTTTTTGCAGATCTGGATTCAACCCAACGTCACCGGCATTGAACCCGGTTACGAGCAAAAGAGTTTTGCAGACGCCGACAAACGCGGCAAGCTGCGCTTGGTGGCTTCACCAGACGGCGCTTTAGGGTCGGTCACCGTCCATGCTGATGCACGCTTGTACGCAGGGCTTTTTGATGGCATTGAAGAAGCGCGCTTGGTGCTAGACCCCCAGCGCAAAGCTTATGTGCAATTGATTCGCGGTGAACTGCAAGTCAATGGCCAGTGGCTCAAGGCTGGCGACGCAGCCAAGCTCGAAGCAGAGAGTGCCTTGCACCTGTCGAGCGGTCAAGATGCCGAAGTGCTGGTGTTCGATCTGAGCGCTTGAGCGCCCCCTATTTTTATCTTCAAAAGAATGCATTTCATGTTCACCTCCCTGCAAAATCCGCTGTCCTTCTTTGGCCGTGCCCTGATCGCCTTGCTGTTTATTCCGGCAGGCTTTGCCAAGATCGGCGGCTTCGCTGGAACTGCCGGCTACATCGCAGCCATGGGCGTGCCACTGCCGTTCGTCGCAGCGGCCATCGCCATTGCGGTGGAACTCGGCCTCGGCATCTTGCTGTTGGTGGGTTTCAAAACCCGCTGGGCGGCTTTGGGCATTGCCATATTTACCGTAGTGATCACCTTCATCTTTCATAAGTTCTGGGGCATTCCCGCTGAGATGGTGATGTCGCAGCAACAAGCTTTTTTCAAGAACATCGGCGTCGTTGGCGGCTTGTTGACCATTGCAGCTTGGGGCGCAGGTGCCTGGAGCTTTGACGCCAAACTTAACAAATAAGGAAACTTCAAAATGACCAAAATAGCTGTTGTATTTCACTCGGGTTACGGCCACACACAACGCATGGCGCAAGCCGTGGCAGAGGGCGCTGGCGCCGACTTGGTGGCGATTGATGCAGACGGCAATTTGCCTGAGGGCGGTTGGGAAACCTTGGCAGCAGCCAACGCCTCATCATGGGCTCGCCAACCTACATGGGCAACGTCAGCTGGCAGTTCAAAAAATTCGCGGACGCCACTTCCAAGCCTTGGTTCACCCAAGCGTGGAAGGACAAGCTGTTTGCTGGCTTCACCAACAGCGCCTCCATGAACGGCGACAAGGGCTCGACGCTGACTTATTTGTTCACGCTGGCCATGCAGCACAGTGGCATCTGGGTCAGTCAAGGCATCTTGCCAAGCAGCAGCAAGGCCGCCGAGCGCAACGACTTAAACTACCTGGGTTCATACAGCGGTGCCATGGCGCAGTCACCTTCAGACGCTGGTGCCAGCGAGATGCTGGCCGGTGACTTGAATACGGCGCGGGCTTTTGGCCAGCGCGTGGCTGAAGTCGCAGCCCGCTTTAAATAAACGGGTCAGCGAAACAAGCCAAGTCGGTCCGGCCTGGTCCGGCTTGGCAGATCAGGGAAAACGTGGTCTCGAATGCGCGGATGAGCGTCGTATTGATTGAACGTCATGTTTAAAATTAATGATGCGAATTTTTACTCTTTTGCCTTGGTACGACTGGCTGGCCACCGTCTGGTTTTTCAGCTGTTGGTGGTCTTATTCTTGGTTTGCCCGTAACGAGAATTTCAAGCGCCCCTCCATCTTGTGGGCCACCAACCGCTACCGGCATTACTGGTTGTTGCAAGCCACATCGCGCGATCCGCGCGTCATCGACGGCATCATCACGCAAAACTTGTCGAGCACGCCGGCCTTTTTCTCGTCAACCACCATCATCATCATTGGCGGTCTGTTCGCGCTATTGGGCACGACTGACCGGGCCAGCGAACTGGTGCGAGAAATCCCCTTTGCAGTACAGACCTCGGTACTGATTTTTGACCTGAAGGTGCTGATGATCATCGGCATTTTCGTGTATGCCTTTTTTCGATTCAGCTGGTCTATGCGCCAGTACACCTTCGTGGCTTTGTTGATCGGCTCCTTGCCTCCACCGGCTGATTTTGCATCGGGCAAGTTTGACCGCGATGTTTTCGCCGCACGTGCCAGCCGGCTGGTCGGCTTGGCTGCTGAAACCTTCAACGACGGGCTGCGCGCTTATTACCTGAGTTTTGCGGTCATGGCCTGGTTTTTCTCGACCATTGCCTTTGTTATTTTCACGGCCGTGGTGATCGTTATTTTGTACAACCGCGAGTTCCGGTCGGACGTCTTGCAAGTCTTGAAGGAGTGACGCAGCAGCCCGTCTTCAGGCCAAGTCGCGCGCCAGCCGAAGACCGCTGAACTGCCACTGCGCTTCGGGCGGGAAAAAATTGCGGTAGCTGGCCCGCAGGTGGTTTTGCGGTGTGGCGCACGAGCCGCCGCGCAGCACCAACTGCTGGCACATGAACTTGCCGTTGTACTCACCCGCCAAGCCCTCCCAGGGCTTGTAGCCCGGGTAGGCGCTGTAGCTGGACTGCGTCCATTCCCAGACATCACCCGCAAGTTGGGCTAAGCCGCCTTCGTGCCGTTCCTGCAAGGGCAGCCACAGCTCCGGCCGCCGATCTCAAACGGTGCTACAAAGACTTGGTGCCTAAGCGTTTCGTTATCAAAGGCAAAGCTGCCGTCCAGCGCTGGGGCGTGACCGTGCAGTCCCAAACCACCAGCCAGACTAACCCAGCCGAGTGGCTGCGGATGTGTTCCCGCCAACGGCCAGCGCTGGGCATAAGCCGGCCGGGCCGGGTTCTGCGACAGTGCATGCTTGATGTCAGTGATCAGCAGCTCTTGATGTTGTTGCTCATGGTGCAAGCCGAGCCCCAGTAGATCTTTGAGTGATTGGCGATCAGACGCTCCAAGGTTTGATGCCGACCTTATCAGCGCTTGCATGCGTTGATGCCGTGGGTGCTTCCTGCCGACGGCGTTGTAATAGCTGCTGAAGAGCGCGCGAAAGCTGGCATCGTAAGGCGCAAAGTTGGACTCAAAGCGTTCCAGCAAAAAAGTTTCAAAAAACCAGGTGACGTGCGCTAAATGCCATTTCGCGGGGCTGGCGTCGGGCATGGATTGGAGTTGGCAGTCCTCCGGGCTGAGCGGCCGGGTCAAGTCAACGGTTTGCTGGCGCGTGCGGGTGTAGCGTTGAGCCAGTGCAGAGAAGTCGCAGGCGTGACTGGGCGACGGCATGCTTTTAGAGGACATGTGTCTATTTTGCGTGGCTGCGGTGAGACCTGCGTTGTTGGGGGGGTGAAATTCTCTTTTTCGTCGGTTCAGTTCAGGTCGTATTGGATGCGACGAGCTCAGGTCTGGGCGTCAAGGCCGCGTCGACCACGCGCCTGTCGTCAAACACAAAGCAGCCGCCTTGGTAATGCGCTTGACCGACCTGCTCAAAATAAGTCAGGATGCCGCCGTCGAGTTGGAAGACATCGGACAGCCCTGTTTCTCGCATCAAGATAGCGGCTTTTTCGCAGCGGATGCCGCCGGTGCAAAAGCTCACCACGGTTTTGCCTTGCAGC
>JABMMH010000205.1 GCA_013205645.1 Polaromonas sp.
CGCAAAACTCGGGCCGCTCAGAACGCCGGCCAGCAAGTCGGGAGCGACTTGCGCCAAGATCTCGTGAACCAGCAAACCCACGCCGGGCAAGGCGGCCGGTGCAGCGCCAGCCACCGCAGCCAGCGGCGCCTCAAAGCCTTTGCTCAACCAAGCCACCGGCACGCGCACTTGGGCTTGTTGCAAACGCTGGAACACGCCGCGCACGCCAGCGATCGGCGTGGCGATAACAATCAGGTCTTGACCGACGAGAGCCGCTTCTAAAGAAGCGTCCGAGCCGCCCAGCACCTGCAGGCCAGGGGCCAGCGTGATGCCTGGCAAATAGCGCTCGTTTTGACGAGTCGACTGAACGGTCTCGACCAAGGCCGCGTTGCGGGCCCACAGCGACACCTCATGCGCTGCTTGCCCAGAGACCGTTTTGAGGCTGGCTGAGACAGCCAGTGCCGTGCCCCAGGCGCCTGCGCCGATGACAAGAATCTTCATGCTGCGCCCTGCCCAGCAAGCACGCCAGTGTTCAAGAGTGAGAAATAGATCAAAACTTAAACAATGATCTGCGGTGCAGCTTGAGCAGCGGCGGCATCGGCTTGCTGTTGCAGGAACATCGCTTGAAAGTTGATTTCAGCCAGATGCACAGGCGGGAAACCACCGCGCTGGATGACGTCAGCGACGTTGCCACGCAGGTAGGGATAGACGATTTGTGGGCAGGCGATGCCAAGGATCGATCCGAGTTGATCGGCCTCGACGTTGCGCACTTCAAAAATGCCGGCTTGCTTGGCTTCCACCAAAAACACCGTCTTGTCATTGATTTTGGTGTGCACGGTGGCGGTCACGGTCACTTCGAACAGACCGTCGGCGACAGGCGATGTTTCAACACCCAGTTGGATGTCCACGCTAGGCTGCTCCGGGTCCAGCAGGATCGCCGGCGAATTAGGTTGCTCCAGCGAGATATCTTTGAGGTAAACGCGTTGAATCTGGAAAACAGGGTCAAGGTTGGCTTCGGCCATGGTGCTCTTTCAACAAACTAAAAAAGGAATGCCTGCGGCTTGTGAAGGCCGTGCAGGCTGAATGATTATGGACGGGTGGCTCGGCTGAAACTCAAGCCGCGCTCAGCAAGGGCAGCAGACCGCCGCGACCATCCAGCGCGACCAGATCGTCACAACCGCCGACATGCGTGCTGCCGATGAAGATCTGTGGCACGGTACGGCGACCGGTGATCTCCATCATTTTTTCGCGCTCGCCCGCAAGCATGTCGACGCGGACTTCGTCGAGCTCCACAACGCCTCGTTGCTTCAAGAGCGCCTTGGCTTGGATGCAATAAGGGCAAGAGCCCGTGGTGTAAATTTTGACGACTTGCATGCTCATACCTTTTCAACAGGTAAATTGGCTTCGCGCCAAGCTTTGAGTCCACCGCTCAGGCTTTGGGGTTGGGCGTAACCGAGTTTTTGGGCCACCGCCACGGCGCGGCCTGCGCGAGCACCCACCGGGCAAAGGAAAATAATTGGCAAGGCCTTGTTTTTGACCGTGCTGGCTAACTTGTCTTCAAGCTGTCCAAAGGGAATGTTCTTCGAGTTGGCGACGTGGCCAGCGGCGAACTCATTCGGCTCGCCGACATCGATGACCACGGCTTTTTCGCGGTTGATCAATTGCACTGCAGCCGCAGCGCTGAGGTTTCCGGCGGCCGTGCCGGCGGCGACCAAGGGCCAAACCAGCATACCGCCCGCGGCCAGCGCGACGGAAATCAGCATCCAGTTGTCGATCAGAAATTTCACTTTTAAGCCTTTTGAGTGTTGTGCCGTTGGGCAGTTAAGCGCTCATTTTAGAATGGAGGACGAAACGACGGCAGCAAGCCTGCGCCGAATCCCCTGCAACCCGATTTTTTCAAGCGTCCACTCATGTACAAATTAGTGCTTATCCGCCACGGCGAGTCCACCTGGAATCTTGAAAACCGCTTCACCGGCTGGGCCGACGTCGACCTGACGCCGACCGGCATCGCCCAAGCGCTGAGTGCTGGCAAACTGCTCAAAAATGAAAACTACGAGTTCGACGTGGCCTACACCAGTGTGCTCAAGCGGGCGACCCGCACTCTCTGGCACGTGCTCGACGAGATGGACCGCACTTGGTTGCCCGTGGTCCACAGTTGGCGCCTGAACGAACGCCATTACGGCGCCCTGCAAGGCCTGAACAAAGCCGAAACGGCCAAGAAATTCGGCGACGAGCAAGTGCTGGCCTGGCGCCGCAGCTACGACGTACCACCACCAGCGCTGACGCCGGACGACGAGCGCGGCGAACGCAGTGACCCGCGCTACGCCAAACTGGCGCCAGAACAAGTGCCGCTGACAGAATGCCTGCAAGACACAGTGGCCAGGGTCATGCCGCTTTGGACCGAATCTATCGCGCCAGCCATCAAGGCTGGCAAGCGCATTGTGGTGGCGGCCCATGGCAACTCCATCCGAGCCTTGGTCAAGTACTTGGACAATATGTCAAATGAGGACATCGTTGGGCTGAACATTCCCAACGGCATTCCGCTGGTCTATGAGCTGGATGCGGATCTCAAACCGATCCGCCACTACTACTTGGGTGACATCGAGGCGATTGCCAAGGCCGCTGCCGCGGTGGCCGCGCGAGGCAAAAGCTAAGGAATCAGGTTGAATCGCGGGAACTCCATCGCAGGGCTTTCCTCCAAGGTGTATATTGCTCTATATTCTTGCCCTAGGCTTGTACAACGCGTGTTGTAACGCCTTGAGGGCAAGGCCAAAGAAGGTATTTTTTATGGGTCAAAAACTCAAGGTTGCAGGTTGGATTTCGGTGGGTGCCATTGCTGGCGCGTTGACCACCGTGCAACTACAGGCGGTAGCGCGTGGCGGCATGGCGCCTCTGCCGCTTGAAGAATTGCAACAACTGGCCGCTGTTTTCGGCATGGTCAAGAGCGACTATGTCGAGCCTGTCGACGAGAAAAAGCTCATCACCGATGCCATTGCAGGCATGGTCGCCAGCCTCGACCCGCACTCGGTTTATTTCGACAAGAAGTCCTTCAAGGAATTCCGTGAAGGCACCAGTGGTCGATTCGTCGGCGTTGGCATTGAGATCAGCCAAGAAGATGGCCTCGTCAAGGTGGTCTCACCGATCGAAGGCTCGCCTGCCGACCGAGCTGGCCTCAAACCCAACGATCTGATCACCAAAATTGACGACAGCTTTGTCAAAGGCATGAGCCTGAATGACGCCGTCAAGAAAATGCGCGGCGAGCCACAAACCAAAGTGATGTTGACGATCTTCCGCAAAGACGAGAACCGCACCTTCCCGGTCTCCATCACGCGTGAAGAAATTCGCACCCAGTCGGTTCGCAGCAAAGTCATTGAGCCAGGCTATGCATGGATTCGTCTGAGCCAGTTCCAAGAGCGCACGGTCGAGGATTTCGTCACCAAGATGGAGCAGATTTACAAACAGGAACCCAACCTGAAAGGTTTGGTGCTTGATTTGCGCAACGACCCGGGTGGCTTGCTGGACGCTGCCGTGGCGGTGTCTGCGGCTTTCTTGCCCGAGAACGTCACTGTGGTTTCGACCAACGGCCAACTCGCCGAAAGCAAGTTCACTTACAAAGCATCGCCTGAGTTTTATGCTCGCCGCGGTGCCGACCCGCTGAAACGCCTGCCGGCGGCCCTGAAAACCGTGCCGCTGGTGGTGCTGGTCAATGAAGGCTCTGCCTCGGCCAGTGAGATCGTGGCCGGCGCACTGCAAGACTACAAGCGCGCCACCATCATGGGCAACCAGACGTTTGGCAAGGGCTCCGTGCAGACGGTGCGTCCGCTCGGCCCAGACACCGGTCTGAAGCTCACCACGGCACGCTACTTCACCCCTAGCGGCAAGTCGATCCAGGCCACCGGCATCATTCCTGACGTGATGGTCGATGACACGCTGGAAGGCAGTCCATTTGCCGTTTTACGCACGCGTGAAGCCGACTTGGAAAAACACCTTAACAGCGGGCAAGGCGCTGAAGTCAAAGACCCGGAGCGTGAAAAAGCCCGCGAAGAAGCTATGAAACGGCTTGAAGAAGAATCACGCAAGACCCCTGAGCAACGCCGACCGCCTGAGTACGGCAGCGCCAAAGACTTCCCGCTGATTCAAGCCCTCAACCACCTCAAAGGCCAGCCAGTCATGGTCAGCAAAACCATGGTTGAGCGCAAGGAAGCCAAGAAAGAGAATTGAAGCTAGCGTTGGTCTTGGCTCTGCCCCTATGAATGACACCCAGCTGCTGCGCTATTCGCGGCATATTCTGCTCGATGAGATCGGCATTGAGGGCCAGACTCGGCTGCTGGCATCTCATGCGCTGATCATCGGTGCAGGCGGGCTGGGCTCGCCCGCTGCGCTTTATTTGGGCAGTGCGGGTGTTGGCCGCATCACGGTGGTTGACCATGATCGCGTCGAAGCCACCAACTTGCAGCGGCAGATCGCACACACCACGGCGCGGATTGGCCAGTTCAAAGCGCTGTCGATCGCCGAGGCGATTGCCCAGATCAATCCCGATGTGCAGGTCAACGCCGTGACGCAACGCGCCGATGACGCGCTGCTGAATGAGCTGGTACGACAAGCCGATGTGGTGCTCGACTGCACCGACAATTTTCAGACCCGTCACGCCATCAACCGGGCCTGCGTGCGGCACGCCAAACCACTGGTGTCGGGCGCGGCCTTGCAACTCGATGGCCAAGTCTCGGTCTTTGATGTGCGACAGCCCTCGGCACCCTGCTACGCCTGCTTGTTTCCTGAAGCCGAGACACCCGAAGAAACCGACTGCGCCACCATGGGCGTTTTCGCCCCGTTGGTCGGCATTGTTGGCAGCGTGCAAGCAGCTGAGGCTTTAAAGCTGCTGTGTGGCTTCGGCGAGTCGCTGGCCGGCCGATTGCTGATGCTGGACGCGCGACACATGCGGTGGACAGACATGGGGGCGAAACGGCAAGCCACATGCAAGGTCTGCAGCACCGCTTAGTTCTGGCCGTGCAGATCACCGTCGTTGTGCTAATTTCGAGCGAACTTTTTTCTGATTTAAGCAACACGCATCAAAAGTGTAGGTGTTTCCCTACATCGTCGCCGTCAAGTCACTGTCAGAATTCACTGTAGATACATGACGCAACACGAATTACCCAAAGGCTCACAGAAAGCGCTCTTCGACAACCGAAAGAGCGCTGAAACCCAGCCGTCACGACTACTGGACCTCGAGTGAGACTGAAGACATTTATCGTTGAAGACAACGCAACGATCAGGGAAAACCTGATTGGCACACTCGAAGAGCTGACCTGCGTTCAATCGGTAGGAACGGCTGAAACGGAACTCGAAGGCCGGCAATGGCTGACGCAAAATCAGGGTGACTGGGACCTGGCCATCGTGGATTTATTTCTTCGACAAGGCACCGGCTTGGGCGTGCTGGAAGCATGCCAAGGACGTCAACCGAAGCAAAAAGTGATTGTGCTGAGCAACTATGCCACGGCGGACATTCGCCAGCGCTGCGCGCAATTGGGCGTGGACGCGGTCTTCGACAAGTCCAACGAGATTGACGCCTTGGTGAGCTACTGCCTTGAATTGCGCCAGCCCACCGAGGGTTAATGCGTTCAGTCGATCAGCTTGTTTTTGAGCGCGTAATAGGTCAAGTCGCTGTTCGAAGACAGACTCATTTTTTCCATCACACGGGTCCGGTAGGTGCTCACCGTTTTGACACTCAAAGAGAGCGCCTTCGCAATATCACCAGCGGTTTCGCCCTTGGCGAGTTTGAGAAAAACTTGAAATTCACGTTCCGACAACTGTTCATGCGCCGCAATGTCATGCGGACGGTTGAGTTGTTGCGCCAGCAGTTCGGCAACGGCCGGTGTGATGTAGCGCTTACCGAGGGAAATGACCCGAATCGCGTTGACAATCTCGGTCGGATCGCACTCTTTGTTCAAGTAGCCACTGGCGCCCTGCCGAATCAAATTCACCGCGTAATGTTCTTCAGGATAACCACTCAAAATCAGGATGCCGACATCCGGCGCCTTGGCGCGGATCATGGCCAAAGCGTCAATGCCGCTTTGGCCGGGCATGGACAAGTCCATGACCAAGATATCCAGCTCAACGTTGCGCACCAAGTCAATCGCTTCCCGGCCACTGGCGGCTTCGCCAACAACCCGCAGGTCCACATGGTCCGAGAAGAACTGCTTGAGTCCAGAGCGAACAATTGCATGGTCGTCAACAATACCTATTTTTATCATTTCACTGTCTTTCGAGATTATCAATTGTCTGCGCCAATGCCATTATTTAAAGCCGATCATTGGCAGAAATTGCCCACTTTCTGCAGGTTTACATTATTGACGAATAATCTACCCACTTTTAATGGGAGCGTACCTTGAAGCAGCTTTCCATTCCAAAGATGGCCATCAGCTTACCGCTCGCCATCTTGGCCGCAGCCATATTGATCTCGATCAATGAAGCCAGTTTTCACGCCTCCTCGCAAGCCACCACAAAGATTCAAGAAGCCGAGATTGCGCGTCAGTCGGTAGACCAACTGATGAACACCATGCTTGACGCAGAAACGGGTACGCGGGGTTTCTTGCTGACCGGCAGTGAGAAGTACCTTCAGCCTTACAACAACGCCATGGCCGAACTCGGCGATCACCTCGGGCAACTGCGCGAGTTGCTGGCCGACCAGCCTGAGGCATTGGCCGATTTTGAGTTGATGGCGATGCACATCAACCGCAAACAAAGCGAGCTCGACTTGAGCGTGCGCATGCGGAAAATCGGCAACGACGGCGCGTGGAAGTTCATGCTGACCACCGACGTGGGCAAGCAGCACATGGACGCCATCCGAGTTCAGTCCGAAAAGCTCATGACGACCAGTCTGTTGAACATGGAAACCGCACACCAGCAGATCAACAGCTCACTGCTGTTGTCGCGCATTGGCATTGCGGCCATCAGCCTGAGTGGCCTGCTGGCTTTTTACATGTACCTGCTGCAAACCGAGGCCCTGCTGGCGGCCGGTAAACGCGAAAAATTGACCCTTCTCAACGAACGTGACCGACTCGAAGTGCAGGTGCGCGACCGCACCGCCAAACTCGCTCAGCTCGCCACCAACCTGCAAGAAGTTCGAGAAGATGAACGCGGCCATTTGGCGCGCGAACTGCATGACGAGCTCGGCGCCCTGCTCACAGCCGCCAAGCTGGATGTGGCACGCATCAGGTCGCGTTTGGGCAGCCGCCAGCCAGAGGCCAACGAGCGAATCGAGCACTTGATCAGTACCCTCAACAGCGGCATTGCGCTGAAGCGGCGGATTGTTGAGGACTTGCGTCCGTCCTCACTCTCGCACTTGGGTCTGGTGGCATCGCTTGAAATCCTCACGCGTGAGTTTGCCGATCGCTCCGGCATCGACATCGCCACCTCATTGGAGTCGGTTGAACTCGGCGGCGCCGCACAACTCACGGTCTACCGGCTGGTCCAAGAGTCACTGACCAACATGAGTAAATACGCCATGGCCAGCCATGCCGACGTCACGCTGAGCAGCACCGATGACCACGTGACAATCGAAGTCCGTGACAACGGTCTGGGTTTTGACTCCGACAAGATCGCAGTGACCAGCCACGGACTGGCCGGCATGCGGCATCGCGTCGAAACCGCAGGCGGGCAATTGGTCATTGAAGCCAGTCCGGGCAAGGGCACGCACATTCGCGCCAACTTGCCCAAGACCCGCGAAGAGCAGAACCTGCAAGCCAATGTCCTACAAGGCTCAGGCGCATTCACTGACAAAGCTACCCGCGCCTAACCGATGAAGCTCATCAAAAGAGTTCTCTAAACTGATAGCCAGACGTTGAAAGAAGTACTCTTCTAGATCAGGCCGTAGGATTCGGCACCGAGGGGAGAGGCTTTCACGACACACAGGCTGGAGCAGCTTTGCTGCCCACTTGCTTCAATCAACCCCCTCAACCCAAGGATCTGTCATGAACACCCCCACCAACTCCGCAACCCAAGCCGCCCGCGCTACCCGTGACGAAGCCCTGCAAGCAACAGTCCAAGCGACTGAGCTGTCACGCAGCTACGCAAAAGAAGCCCTAGACCAAGCCGAAGGCAAGATCCGCGAACTGCGTGGCAACGTCGACCCGATGGTCGACAAACTGGCCGACACCGCTCAAAAATTAGCCCGTCAAAGCATGGACATGGCCACCGAAGCCAAGCACAAAGCTGAAGAATCGATGGCCCGCTATGCCGGCATCACCACCAAGTACGTCAGCGAGCAACCCATGCGCTCCGTTCTGATTGCCGCCGCCGTCGGTGCCGCAGTTGCCCTGCTGGTCGCGGCCGCCCGTAGCAACAACAAGCGCTACTGATCTGTATTGACCCTTTTAAGGTTGCCACCCCCATTTATGCTCCATCCCCTTTTCGCTACCCTGATCAAGCGCCCTGACCTGATCGCTGATCACATAGCAGCTTATGTCGAACTGACGCACCAAGAGACCTCTGGGCTTGCCGCAGACTGGTTGCAGCGTGGGCTGGCTTGGGCGTTGGTGGCCTTGGGGGCTTTGGTGTTTGTTCTTTTTTCTGGCATCGCGCTCATGCTCGGTGCTTTGAATCAATTTCATTGGTTGTTGGTCGCCGTTCCAGGGGTGGTCTTGCTGTTCACCTTGCTGGCTTTTTTGAAAGCCAAAACACCCGTCGACATCGACCGCTTCACGGAACTCAAAGCGCAAATGGACAGCGACTTACGCGCCCTGCGTGAGGCCGCAGAATGAACTTGACACCGCAGGAACGTCTCGCGGCCAGTCGACGCGCGATCGTGCAGTGCATGAACCGAGACCACCATGAGCATAGCCATAATGAAACGCCAGACGGCGCGCCATCAAGGTCTGCGGATGAAGAGCCTCGGGTTTCTGCTGGCGCATCGCGTTCGAACCAGAAACACTCATCAGGCTTGAATGGGCTCTGGCGCGTCGCACGGCGAACCGCTTCGGGATGGTGGCGTTCCCATCCGGCCAGTCTGGCAGTGGAGGTGGTGCAGCCAATGGTCGAAAACTATGCACGCGCCAACCCCTTCAAACTGATCGGCATGGCCGCCGTCGCGGGTGCGGTCGTGGTCACCGCCAAGCCATGGCGACTTATTTCTGTCACTGGTGTCTTGATCGCGGCCATGCGGTCAACCCAGATGTCTAGCCTGATCGCCTCTGTTTTGTCATCCCCACGTGACTATCCAAGTGAAGAGCCTCGCGACCGCTAACGACTCATAAAAGCCATCTTTTTGACTCTAGGAGATTGCCATGAAATACGCTCGTGCCATTGCCTTCGCCACCATGACTGGAATCACCCTCATCAGCGCGGGTTGCGCTGTGGTGATGGGTCAAGAAACGGCAGGCTCCTACGTCGATGACGCTGCCATCACCACCAGCATCAAAGCCAAATTCATCGACGACAAAATTGTCTCTGCATCGTCCATCAGCGTTGAAACGTTGAACGGCACCGTGCAGTTGTCAGGCTTTGCCAAAAATACGGCCGAAAAATCCAAAGCTGAGCAAATTGCCCGCAGCACCAAAAATGTGAAGTCGGTTCGCAACGATATCGTTCTGCGCCCTTGACGGCCTAAGGGCTCAGCGCTGGTAGGGACACCGACCGTGACGACGCCTGAAGTCACGCGGGTACTCGGCCGGCATTTCGGCAAAGAGTCCCCGGCCTAGCAGCTTTGCGTTGTCTTCTTCTTGGACATAAGGGCCATGGTCTTGTCGGTAGCGGCTGGACCAAGCGTGACCGCGCTGCACCATCCACTGACCCACATCTTCTTGGCTCAGGTAAATCAACGCCAGATCACGACCATACACATCGACGCCTTGCAGCTTGACCGTCACCATACGCTGGTGAATGCGTTCATTCAACGCTGTCCGCGCCGCCACGCCGCCGGCTTGGCAAATCTCAGGTGCGTCCATACCAATGATCCGAATCTTGTGCAAAGCCCCGCCCTCCAGCGGCCGCACGTGCACCGTGTCGCCATCCACAACGCGCGTGACCACGCCCTGCCATGACGTCGGCTCGGCAGGCGGCTTGGCTGACACAGGCCAAGCCAGCATCAAGAGCAGCAGTCCGGCCCAAGGTTGCCACGCCATCATGTCGTCATCAAGCCGACAGAATCCAGCCCTCGAGCGGATCAACCGCTTCTGGCAGACCGTAGCGAGGTTTGCCATCCAAGTGCTGTTGCTGCGCCCAAGCCGCTTGCACCAAACACAGCACGGCATCCAGCGAATCGCCGGTGGCGTCATCGACCAGACGATCACGCTGCGCATGCGTCAGCTTGAGGCGCAGTCGCAGCCGCGTTTGGCCGTGCTCCAGCGCTGTGAGCATGTCTTTGCGGGCGATGAGTCGCTCAGGCGTTTGCAAGGCCTTGGCGTCGTTCTTGTAGCTGCGGGTTTTGCTGCTCAGACCCGCTGACTGCCCTGCTTGCTGAAGCAGTTCACGCGCCAACAAACCGGGGTAAGCCTCCAGGGCAATGCGCGCAAAAGCGGTCGTTGCCACGCTAGGCGCGCCCAAGCCTGGCAGTTGCACGCCGGCGGCAATCAAACGCGGCACACCCGCATGCAACATATAGGCGACGGGTGGATTCACCCACTTCATGGAACTGCTGGAGCCAGCAGGTAGGTCAGTCGCGCGGTGGGCAAACTTCTGCCCCACAGGCCGGGCATTGCAAAAGGCCGCGAAGCTGTTGCGAATCTCGGGCCGGCTCAAGCTGGCGTAGTGCTGCATGCAAGCCAGCCAATCGTCCGGCCAACCCAGCGTGGTCACCAGCTCACGCGGCAAACCAAAGGGCAAATCAAATGCGCCGACCCAGGCGCGTTCTTGCGTCAACCAGAGCGAAAAATCTTCCAGCGTTTCAACCCGCTCCAGTTGCGCCAATTGAACCCGACCGCGATGCAACTGGCCCGTGGCAAAAACGATGGGTTTGCGGCGACTGGGACTGCTGGAAAAATCGCAGCCGGCAAGAAGCATGTCCAAGGCGTCAGGAACGACCGACGATGGACGCTGTCGCCATCAATTCCTGCAGCAAAGCCATGGACACCGCACCAGACATGCTGTAAGGGTCGAGCTCTGGTCGTTCTGAGTATTTCAGCAAGATAGAGGTGTTGAGCTTGGCTGCGTTGACCTGGCCCATGGTCCAGCCGCCAAACTTGCGCTCGCTGATTTCTTCGTAGCTCAGCAAAATCACGTCTTTGTGGCGCGGGTCGTTGAGGATGTGTTTATACAGCTCGTTGACCGCCATGCGCCCGCCTTCTAAGGCCTGCAAAAAGATACCGCCGCCATAGCAAAGAATACCGGTGATGCCGCAAGTCGGGTTGTGGCTGCGCGACTTGGCCAGAATGGCGTCTGTGGCTTCAGAATTCTGGGGATCAGCCGCGCGGCTGGCATAAAGAAGGCGAACCAACATGATGAGATGTCCTTTGGCGATGAAAGCGCACTGTCATGAAAACACAGAAGGCCGTGCAATACGGCTGGGTTTTTAACCGTTGGTCTTCTTTGGAATGAGGGAGAGAAATTCACGGCGCAAGTTCGGGTCTTTCAAGAAGACGCCGCGCATCACCGAGTTGATCATCTTGCTGTCGAGGTCTTTGACACCGCGCCAGCCCATGCAGAAATGCGTGGCTTCCATGACGATGGCGAGACCGTCAGGCTGTGTTTTTTCTTGGATCAAGTCGGCCAGCTGAACCACCGCCTCTTCTTGAATCTGTGGTCGGCCCATGACCCATTCGGCCAGACGCGCGTATTTGGACAGGCCGATCACGTTGGTGTGTTCGTTCGGCAAGACACCGATCCAAACCTGACCAATCACCGGGCAAAAATGGTGCGAGCAAGCGCTGCGCACGGTGATGGGCCCGACGATCATGAGCTCATTCAGGTGCTCAGCGTTAGGGAACTCGGTGATGGGCGGGGCGTGCAGGTAACGGCCTTTGAAGACCTCGTTGAGGTACATCTTGGCAACGCGCCGGGCGGTGTTGTTGGTGTTGTGGTCGTTGACGGTGTCGATGACCAAGCTGTCCAGGACACCCTGCATCTTGACCTCGACTTCATCCAGCAACTTTTCCAAGTCACCGGGCTCGAT
Source organism: Polaromonas sp. (assembly GCA_013205645.1). GTDB lineage: Bacteria > Pseudomonadota > Gammaproteobacteria > Burkholderiales > Burkholderiaceae_C > Polaromonas. The sequence goes on from JABMMH010000205.1 coordinate 12,083, forward strand.
GAATTCGGCGATGTTGTCATTGGCGTTGAAGCGCTTGCGGGCGTGGGCAATGCGCTCTCGGATCTTGACCGACATGGGGGTGCCTTCATCGTCGGCATCGGGCGCCGATCCGGGCGCTGTGGGCGTGGTTGATTTCATAAGCATGCAGGATGTTAACAGTCCTGAAAAAACCTGTTCGGGCTATTGCCATGCAGACAGTTCAGCTCAAAAACCTTGGCTGCATTGACACTCACGCTACAAATTAAATAGCAAATTAATACGGTGTAGCTAATACCGCTGACCGGCCAGCAACAAAGCCAGCCGCATCAGTGCGTAGGCCGCGAGGTCGACCAGGCGCTGACGCCAAGGCCGCCCCTTGTACTCAGCCGCATCGACACGTCGGCCATGGCCAGCGATAGCGGCCAGCAGCCGCGCCCGCAGGTCCTCGGCGAAGACACGGTCGTCCAGCACCACGTTGGCTTCGCGCGCCAACAACAGGCTCAAGGGATCAAGATTGGATGAGCCCACCGTGGCCCAGTGGCCATCGACCACCGCCACTTTGGCGTGCAAAAAGCTGGCTTCGTACTCGTGGATTTCAACCCCAGCGTCGAGCAGCGCACCATAGACCGGTCGGGTGGCGTGGTACTGCATGAAGTACTCGTACTTGCCCTGCAGCAGCAAGGTGACCTTGACGCCGCGCCGCGCCGCCTTGATCAGCGCACGACGCAAGCGGCCACCCGGCACAAAATACGCGTTGGCGATCAGGATTTCTTGACGCGCTTGACCAATGGCCTTGCGGTAAGCGCGTTCAATGATGTTACGGTTGAGTAAATTGTCGCGCAGCAACAGCGCCGCCCGGACTTTCGGTAAGTTATGCGACGTTCTGACCACTGCGGGCCGGGATGACAGCGCCAACGCACGACGGCGTGCCAAACGCGCGGCACTGATACGGCCACCGTCGCCAGCGGCCTTGAACGCCTCCCAAGCCGCTGCCAAATGGTGACGACGAGCGCTGTAGCCAGCTTGCACCCGCCACCACAGCAGCGCCATGGCCTCAGAAGCGGCGTCGGCCGCCGGTCCATGCAGTGCCACGGTAAAATCAAAACGCGGCGAGGCGAGCACGCCATGCGTTGGATCGTAGTAATCGTCAAGGACATTGTGGCCGCCACAAAAAACCAGACCTTGATCCACCACGCAGAGCTTGCGGTGCAGCCGTCGCCAAAGGTCTGGCCGCACCAGCCCCAAGCTAGGCCAGTTGCCGGTCAGCGGGAAGTACACCTGCCAGTGCACGCCCGCAGTTTTGAGCTTTGCCTGCCACTCAGCGTCAAGCGCTGCCGTGCCAATGCCATCGACCAGCACCTGCACCGTCACGTCGCGTCTGGCTGCGCGGATCAAGGCGTCCGCCACATCGGCACCCGCGCCATGAAAATCAAAGATATAGGTTTCGAGCTGAACCCAATCAACCGCGTCGTCGATTGCAGCGATCAGCGCTGGAAAGAAAGCGGCGCCGCCGCGCAGCAGTTGCGGTGGCTTCAGTGGTGTGGACGGCGTAGCTTCAAGCATGCGTCAAGGGTGACACAAAAAAACGTGCTGCGCCACGCCGCTACACCTCATCCTAAGAGGGGATTTGCATGCGCCTTGGCAGCTGCAAAATCGCCTCAGCATTCGACGGTGAATAGCACAGCTCAGCAGCAGCGCGCCAATCCAGCCACTGGTAAGCGGTGTGTTCGCGTGGACTCAAACGCACTGGGACGGCGGCTGGCACAGACAAGCTGAACAGATGCTCGGTGTTGCGCGTCACGCCGGGCGCATAACGGTGGCGCCAAGCTGGATAAATCTCATACAGATTGGTCATACCCCAGTCCAGCAGATCGGCTGGCTGAACCGCAAGACCGGTTTCTTCCTGCACTTCACGCGCGGCGGTGTGGCGCAGATCAGTGTCCTCTGCATCGACCGAACCGGTCACACTTTGCCAAAATTCAGCGTGGTCGGCGCGCCGAATCAGCAACACGTCTAAGGCTGGCGTGTGAATCACCACCAGCACGGAGACCGGGAGCTTGAACGTTTTCATTCAAGTGCCCGGGCTACCGCATCCGCACAGCTGATGGCGCAAGCTGGATGCTGGGTTCAGGCCGGCAGCGGATTGCGCAGACGGATGTGCAGTTCGCGCAATTGCTTTTCGTCCACCGCGCTGGGTGCATGCGTGAGTAAGCACTGGGCGCGCTGGGTTTTCGGGAAGGCAATCACGTCGCGGATCGACTCAGCACCGGTCATCATGGTGACGATACGGTCCAGGCCAAAGGCCAGACCACCGTGCGGTGGCGCGCCGTATTGCAGTGCGTCCAGCAAGAAGCCGAACTTCTCCTGGGCTTCTTCCGGGCCGATTTTCAGCGCATTAAAGACCTTGCTTTGCACGTCAGCACGGTGAATCCGCACCGAGCCGCCGCCGAGTTCCCAGCCGTTCAGCACCATGTCGTAGGCTTTGGCGATGCAGCGGCCCGGGTCGGTGTCCATCCAGTCTTCATGGCCGTCTTTCGGCGCCGTGAAGGGATGGTGCACAGCGCTCCAACGGTTGTTAGCTTCATCATGCTCAAACATCGGAAAGTCGACCACCCAGAGTGGCTTCCAGCCCGCCGTGAAAATGCCAACCTTTTTACCCAAGGGGCTCAGGCCAATCTTCAGTCGCAAGGCACCGATGCTGTCGTTGACCACCTTGGCTTTGTCGGCGCCAAAGAAAATAATGTCACCGTTTTGTGCGCCGCAGCGCTTCAAAATTTCGGCCAAAGCAACATCGTGAATATTTTTCACGATCGGGCTTTGCAAACCCTCGCGGCCCTTGCTCACGTCGTTGACCTTGACCCAAGCCAAGCCTTTGGCGCCGTAAATTTTGACGAATTCCGTGTAGGCATCGATCTCACTGCGGCTCATCTCAGAGCCACCCGGCACGCGTAGCGCGACGACACGGCCGCCGGGCGTGGTGGCCGGTGTGCTGAAGACTTTAAAGTCGACATCGACCATTACATCCGTCAATTCTGTGAACTCAAGGCTGATGCGCAAGTCCGGCTTGTCCGAGCCGAAGCGGTGCATGGCGTCGGCATAAGCCATGACAGGGAATTCACCTAAGTCGGTAGACAGCACGGTCTTGAAAATGTTGCTGATCATGCCTTGAAACATGTCGCGAATCTCTTGCTCGTCCATGAAGGACGTTTCAATTTCGATCTGCGTGAATTCAGGCTGGCGATCAGCGCGCAAGTCTTCGTCGCGAAAGCATTTGGTGTTCTGGTAGTAGCGGTCAAAAC
>JABMMH010000206.1 GCA_013205645.1 Polaromonas sp.
ATGCGCGTTGGATGGGCAAGCTCTACAACTTTCTCGGCATGACCGTCGGCATCAATTTGCCGAATATGTCGCGCGAAGAAAAGCAAGTTGCCTACGCCGCTGACATCACCTACGGCACCAACAACGAATACGGCTTCGATTACTTACGCGACAACATGGTCTATGAAGTCGGCGACCGCGTGCAGCGTGGTTTGAACTTTGCCATCATCGACGAGGTCGATTCGATCTTGATCGACGAAGCCCGCACGCCGCTGATCATCAGCGGCCAAGCGGAAGACCACACCGCCATGTACTTGGCGATGAACCAAGTGGTGCCGCTGATGATGCGCCAAGACGGCGAAGCCGATCCGCGCACGGGCGAGGGCATCATCACGCCTGGCGATTTCACGGTCGATGAAAAAACCCATCAGGTGTTCCTGACCGAGCAGGGCCACGAAAACGCTGAGCGCATTTTGTTCGGCATGGGCCTGATCCCGGAAGGCGCCACGCTGTACGACCCGGCCAATATTGCATTGGTCCACCATCTTTACGCAGCGCTGCGCGCCAAGCACATTTACCACCGCGACCAGCACTATGTGGTGCAAGAGGGCGAAGTGGTGATCGTCGATGAATTCACCGGTCGCTTGATGTCCGGGCGTCGCTGGAGCGATGGCTTGCACCAAGCGGTGGAGGCCAAGGAAGGCGTGGCCATTCAGGCTGAGAACCAGACGTTGGCGTCGATCACTTTCCAGAATTATTTCCGCCTCTACAAAAAGCTGGCCGGCATGACCGGCACGGCCGATACCGAGGCTTACGAGTTCCAGGAAATTTACGGTTTAGAGACGACCGTGATTCCGCCGAACCGGCGCAGTCAGCGGGATGACCAACTCGACCGCGTTTACAAAACCACGCGCGAGAAATACGAAGCGGCCATCAAGGACATTCGTGAATGCTATGAGCGCGGTCAACCCGTGCTGGTCGGCACCACCTCGATTGAGAACTCAGAAATCATCGACCAGCTGCTGGAAAAAGAAAAGCTGCCGCACCAAGTGTTGAATGCCAAGCAACATGCCCGTGAAGCCGACATCGTGGCACAGGCCGGTCGCTCCGGCATGATCACCATCGCCACCAACATGGCAGGCCGCGGCACCGATATTGTGTTGGGCGGTAACCTCGAGAAATTGATCGAACCAGTCGAAGCCGATGAGAGTCTGGACGCCAACGCCAAAGCCGCTGAAGTTGTCCGTCTGCGCGCGCAATGGCAGACCGAGCATGACAAGGTCACGGCCTTGGGTGGCTTGCGCATCATTGCGACCGAGCGGCATGAGTCGCGCCGCATTGACAACCAGCTGCGCGGTCGTTCTGGCCGTCAGGGTGACCCGGGCTCTTCGCGTTTTTACCTGAGCTTGGATGACCCGTTGATGCGCATTTTCGCGGGTGACCGCGTGCGCTCCATCATGGAACGTTTGAAGATGCCCGACGGCGAGGCGATCGAGGCGGGCATTGTGACGCGCAGCATTGAGTCGGCGCAGCGCAAAGTGGAGGCCCGCAACTTTGATGTCCGCAAGCAGTTGCTGGAATACGACGATGTGTCCAATGACCAGCGCAAGGTGATTTACCAGCAGCGCAATGACATCATGGATGCGCCGAGTTTGCAGGGCCAGATCACCTCTCTGCGCGAAGGCTGCTTCACTGATTTGACACGGCAGTACGTGCCGGCCGAAAGCGTTGAAGAGCAGTGGGATATCCCGGTGCTTGAGCGAGTCTTGCGCGACGAATGGCAACTCGATGTGCCGCTGCAAGAAGACATCTCTGCCGCTTCGGCCATCACTGACGAAGACGTGCTGGAGAAAATTGTCACGGCCGCCAACACGGCATTCAACGCCAAGGTGGACCCCATTGGCGAAGAGAGCCTGATTCAGTTCGAGCGCATGGTGCTGCTGCAAAGCATTGACACCCACTGGCGTGAGCATTTGAGCTCTTTGGACTATTTGCGGCAGGGTATTCATTTGCGCGGCTATGCGCAAAAACAACCCAAGCAAGAATACAAACGCGAAGCCTTTGAGCTGTTCGGTCAGTTGTTGGACAGCGTTAAAAACGACGTCACCAAAGTCTTGATGACGGTCAGAATCCAATCCCCTGAGCAGCTCGGTCAAGCTGCTGAGGACATGGAAAACCGCGCCGAAAACATCAGCAACGTCACCTACACCGCACCGACTGAATCCGGTGAGGCGGAGGTCATTGCGGTCACCGACGAACAACGCCAGCGCATGACGGGCGACTACGTACCGCGCGTCGGCCGCAACGACGCTTGTCCGTGCGGTTCGGGCAAAAAATACAAGGCCTGCCACGGCAAGCTGGTCTGATCAGGCGCTGTCCTTGAACTCTGGAGACTTCCCATGCCTGTGAACCTGGTCGCTACGCCTGCCGCTGAACTTCATCCCGTCCCCGGTGTTCGCTGGGGTATTGCCGAAGCCGGTATCCGCAAAGTCGGTCGCAAAGATCTGGCAGTTCTCCTGCTAGACGAAGGCTGCGCGGTCGGCGCGGTGTTCACGCAAAATCGTTTTTGCGCGGCGCCCGTGCAAATCTGTCGCGAGAACTTATCCTTGAACGCCGGCGCCTCGCATGGCATTCGCGCCATGCTGATCAACACCGGCAACGCGAATGCCGGCACGGGTTCGGATGGCTTGATGCGCGCGCGCGCCAGTTGCATCGCGCTGGCTCGTGAGTTGAACATCTCGCCGGAGCAGATCTTGCCGTTTTCAACCGGCGTCATCATGGAGCCGCTGCCGCATGAGCGTATTGCTGCGGGCCTACCGGCTGCGCTGGCAGATGCCCGGCCTGACAATTGGGACCGAGCCGCCGAAGCTATCATGACCACCGATATCGTGGCCAAGGCGTTCTCCACGCGCATCACACTGGGCGGCGTCATCGTCACCATCACCGGTATCAGCAAAGGCTCGGGCATGATCCGCCCGAACATGGCGACCATGCTCGGTTTCTTGGCGACGGACGCTTGCGTGTCGCCGGCCCTGATGTCGCAACTGGCCCGTGAGTTGGCAGACGCTTCTTTCAACCGTGTCACGGTTGATGGCGACACCTCTACCAACGACTCCTTCGTGATCGTGGCGTCGCAACAAGCCAAACACGCGCCGATTACCACGCTGGACAGCGCTGACGGTCGTGCCCTCCAAGCGGCGATGCTGGAAATTTCCCAGAAGCTGGCGCAGGCAATCGTGCGTGACGGCGAAGGCGCCACCAAATTCATCACCATTCGCATCGAAGGCGGCAACACCGGCGACGAATGCCGCAAAGTGGCCTACGCCATTGCGCATTCACCGTTGGTGAAAACAGCTTTCTTTGCCAGCGACCCGAACCTCGGCCGCATTCTGGCCGCCGTCGGTTACGCCGGTATCGATGACCTGGACCAGACGCTGATTGATTTGTACTTGGACGATGTGCTGGTGGCTAAAAACGGTGGTCGTCACAGCGACTACGTCGAAGCCGAAGGCCAACGCGTGATGAAGCAAAGCGAGATTTTGGTTCGCGTGCTGTTGGGGCGCGGTGATGCGGTCGACACCGTCTGGACTTGTGACCTCTCCTACGATTACGTCAAGATCAACGCAGATTACAGAAGTTAAACCGCCCCATGAACGAGTCCTTTGAGCGCCTGATGGCGCGTGTTGAATCCTTGGTCAGCCGCATTGAGTCGGTCTTGCCGCAGCCCTTGAGCGCACCCGACTGGCAAGCCTCGGTGGCTTACCGTTACCGCAAGCGCAGTTCTGGTCATGGTTCACTGGAGCCGGTGAAGCACCTGGGCGCCATGAGCTTGTTGGACTTGAAAGAAATCGAAGATCAAAAAGACAAGATCAAACGCAACACCGAGCAGTTCGTCAAGGGTGTGCCGGCCAATAATGTGTTGTTGACAGGTTCACGCGGCACCGGTAAATCTTCCTTGATCAAGGCCTGCCTGAACGAGTATTCGGCGCAAGGTTTGCGCCTGATTGAAGTGGACAAAGCAGATTTGGTGGACTTGCCCGACATCGTTGATTTGGTCTTTGGTTTGCCTGAAAAATTCATCATCTTTTGCGATGACTTGAGTTTTGAAGAGGGCGAGTCGGGCTACAAAGCGCTCAAGTCCATTCTGGATGGCTCTATCGCTGCGGCCACGCCGAATGTGCTGATTTACGCCACCAGCAACCGGCGTCATTTGTTGCCTGAGTACATGACCGAAAACCTCACTTACACGCACACGGCCGATGGTGAAGTACATCCGGGTGAAGTGGTCGAAGAAAAAATCTCGCTGTCTGAACGTTTTGGTTTGTGGGTCAGTTTTTACCCTTTCAGCCAAGACGAGTACCTGACCATCGTGGCGCAGTGGCTGACCTCGTTTGGCGTCACAGCTGAGGCCATCAAAGCGGCGCAACCGGCGTCATTGGTCTGGGCTTTGGAGCGCGGTTCACGCAGCGGTCGGGTGGCTTTTCAGTTCGCCCGCGACTACGCCGGCCAACACACCACGGCATGACGCCTTTGCTGGTGGCCGACAAAGACCGCCCGCGTCAAGGCGGCGTTGACCGCCCGACGGTGGAGGTGGCGGTGGG
>JABMMH010000207.1 GCA_013205645.1 Polaromonas sp.
CGCCGATCATCATCAGCTCGCCATGGGCCATGTTGATGACGCCCATCAAGCCATAGGTGATGGCCAGCCCCAGCGCCACCAACAACAAGATAGAGCCCAAGCTGATGCCGCTGAAAGCAGCGGCCAATCGCTCGCCCCAGGCCAGCGTTGCCTCTACCTTGCGCAGGCTGGCCGCCAGCGCCACTTTCACGTCAGCGTCGGGCTCTTGAGCGAGACGCTCTAACAACACCGTCTTGGTGCTCGGGTCGCCGCTGTTGGCGAGCAAGGCCGCCGCTTGCAAGCGCATGGTTTTGTCGCTGCTACTCAGCAAGATAGCGGCGCGCAGCGTTCCCAGCTGCTCTTTGAGTTGTGGCACTTTTTCAGCGGCGTAGGCTTTTTCAATCAGCGGCAAGCGGGCTGCGTCGTTGTCGCCCCTCAAGGTCTTGATGGCTTCTTTGCGCTGCGCTTCTTTCGGTGAGAAAAGCTTCAGGGTGGCCAAGGCGTTGTCCAGTTCACCGCGCATCAGGTTGTTGTTGATGACGTCTTCGGCGTTGTCCGGCAGCGCTACAGCGTTGCCAGAGACCGGGTCAAAAGCCTTGTCGTCTTTGACGACCAAGACCAGCCCACCGGCGATCTTGACCTCGTCATCGGCCAGTGCCTGAATGAAAGCAAGCGTTGCTTCGTTGGGATCTGTGGCCGCGTTGGCCAAGGCCTGCAAGCGGGATTCGCTGCTACCGACCGCCATCGCTTTGACATCTTCAAGCGTGAGCGCGTGCAAACTACCAGCACCCCAGAAGAGAGCGGATGCCAGCAGAATGCGCACCATGATTGAGCGCTTGGGCATGAGTGGTGACCTGTCGTTGTGCATGTGAAAGATGAATGGAGACGCAAAGAAGCGAAGAAGCCGCAGCCTTGTCTGCTCAACAAGGTGCGGCTTGTGGCCAAGCTAAAACCGCTTATTTGCCTGCGACTTTGGCGGGCTCGTCAGGCTTCTTGTCATTGCCTTCGATGTAAGGGCTCCATGGCTTGGCCTTGACCGGGCCAGGCGTTTTCCACACCACGTTGAACTGGCCGTCGGCTCGGATCTCGCCAATGAACACCGACTTGTGCAGGTGGTGGTTTTTCTCGTCCATCTTAGAAATGATGCCGGACGGTGCTTTGAAGGTCTGGCCGGCCATGGCGACAATCACCTTGTCAACGTTGGTGGACTTGGCTTTTTCAACCGCCTGCTTCCACATGTTGATGCCGATGTAAGTGGCTTCCATCGGGTCGTTGGTCAGCGGCTTGTCCTTGTGACCGGCGATGTTCTTGGCCTTGGCGTAAGCGCTCCACTTGTTGATGAACTCGGTGTTGCTTGGGTTCTTGATCGACTGGAAGTAGTTCCAGGCAGCCAGGTGACCGACCAGCGGCTTGGTGTCGACGCCGCGCAGTTCTTCTTCACCGACAGAGAAAGCCACCACCGGCACGTCTTTGGCTTTCAGGCCAGCGTTGCCGAGTTCTTTGTAGAACGGCACGTTGGAGTCGCCGTTGATGGTGGAGACCACCGCGGTCTTGCCACTGGCTGAAAATTTCTTCACATCAGCGACGATGGTTTGGTAGTCAGAGTGGCCGAACGGGGTGTACTTCTCGTCGATGTCTTTATCAGCCACGCCTTTGCTTTTCAGGTAAGCGCGCAAAATTTTGTTGGTGGTGCGTGGGTAAACATAGTCAGTGCCCAGCAAGACCCAACGCTTGGCGCCGCCGCCCTCTTTGCTCATCAGGTAATCAACCGCTGGAATGGCTTGTTGGTTGGGCGCTGCGCCTGTGTAAAAAACGTTCTTAGAGAGCTCTTCCCCTTCGTATTGCACGGGGTAGAACAGCAGGCCGTTGAGCTCTTCGAGCACTGGCAACACCGACTTGCGCGAGACCGAAGTCCAGCAACCGAAGATCACATCGACCTTGTCTTGCGTCAGCAACTGGCGGGTGCGCTCGGCAAACAGCGGCCAGTTGGAGGCCGGATCGACAATCACCGGCTCCAGCTTGCGGCCCAGCACGCCACCTTTGGCGTTGATCTCGTCAATCGCCATCAGCACGGTGTCTTTCAACACGGTCTCGGAAATAGCCATGGTGCCAGACAAGCTGTGCAAAATACCGACTTTGATCGGGCCAGTGCCTTGGGCGAGGGCCGCCGTCCCGGCGAAGCCGGTCAGCGCAACAGCGGCAGTGAGCGCCTTGAGGGCGAAGCGACGTGAATTCAGACCTGACATACATGTTTCTCCGTTAGGGGGTCAATCGTTTGTCACTGCGCGCCGTGTTCAAGGTCTTGAGCACTTTTCGCAGCGATGTCTGGATTTTGGAGAAACAGCAGGAATTGGGAAATACGCCGGGTGGCGTATACCGAAGGCAGTGGCTGCTTTTGTAGGAGGCCAGCCTCTGGCCGATCTTGCGCGCTTAAATTACTTCGAGGGCGGCACCGTCGGTAATTTTGAAGAAGCTTCGGTCGGCTCAGCAGGCTTCAAGGGCACCAGCGGCTCCAGCTGGCGCGAAATTGAAAAGAGATCCCACGCCGCAATGAACATGGCGGCGATCACCGGACCGATGACAAAGCCATTCAGCCCGAACAACGCCATGCCACCAATGGTCGACATCAAGACCACGTAATCGGGCAGCTTGGTGTCTTTGCCGACCAGCAAAGGGCGCAAGACGTTGTCCACCAAGCCAATCACCAACACGCCAAAAGCGGCCAGCAGCAAACCATTCAGCACCGCACCCGTGGCCAAAAAGTAAATCGCCACCGGCAGCCAGACGATGGCCGCTCCGATCGCTGGCAACAGCGACAAGAAAGCCATCAAGGTGCCCCACAAGACAGGCGCATGGATGTCCAAAATCCAGAAGATCAAGCCGCCCAGCGCGCCCTGCACCATCGCCACCACAATGTTGCCCTTGACGGTCGCACGTATGACGGTGATGAACTTGCCAGACAAGTCCCGCTTGATGTCACCCTCCAGCGGCAAGGTGTCCATCATGCGACGACCCAAGGTCGAACCGTCGCGCAAAAAGAAGAACAGCAAGTACAGCATGATGAAAAAACTCATCAAAAAATCAAAAGTATTCTGGCCAATACTCAGAGCTTGCGTAGCAAAAAACTGGCTGCCCTGCGTCAGGCTGACCGCAATGCGCTCCTGGACCAAGGCCATGTCAGTCAGGCCAAAACGCCCCAAAAGACCTGTCACCCAGTCCGGTAAAGCGGCGTAGATTTGCTGGAAGTAAAGGCTGAAGCTCAACTCACCCGTTTGCAGGCGCTGAAAGACCACCCCCGACTCTTGCACCAACAAGGCGCTGAGCAAACCCAAGGGGAATATGACCAACAACAAAATGA
>JABMMH010000208.1 GCA_013205645.1 Polaromonas sp.
CGGCCTGAGTCTGGCGTTGGCCTTGCATCAGCGTGGTTTGGCTTGCCAAGTTTTTGAAAGCGTTCCCGAGGTCAAAGAATTGGGCGTCGGCATCACCTTGCTACCGCACGCTGTGCGCGAGCTAGCTGCGCTGGGTGTCTTGCCGCAACTCGAAGCCATCGGCATCGAGAACCACGAGAGCGTATTTTTCAACCGCTTTGGTCAGTTCATTTACAAGGAAGCGCGGGGCCGACTTGCGTGTTATGACTTGCCAGAGCTCGGCGTTCCGCGTGGCAAGCTGCACCTGATTCTTTACGAGGCGGTGCTGGCTCGCTTGGGGCCTGATGCCGTACGTACAGACCACCGATGCGTCGGTGTTGACCAAGGCGACAGCGGCGCGACAGTGCATTTCGTGCAGACATCCACCGGTGATCCACTGCCGTCAGTGGGCGCCGACGTGGTGATCGCCTGCGATGGGGTGAATTCGACGGTGCGCCGCCAGTTCTATCCAGAAGAACAAGTCGCCTTTGCCGGCATCAACACGTGGCGCGGTGTGACGCGACACAAGCCGATTCTCACCGGCAACAGCTACATGCGCATTGGCTCGATCGAGACCGGCAAGATGGTGATCTACCCCATCGTTGACCAGGTCGATGCGCAAGGAAACCAGCTGATCAACTGGGTTGCCGAGATTCAACAAGACCTTGAGGCTAAGAACGACTGGAACCGTCCCGGCCAACTAGAGGACTTGCTGCCGATTTTCAAAGACTGGCGTTTTCCGTGGCTTGATGTGGCTGAGTTGATTGCCAACGCTGAAAAAATTCTGGAGTACCCGATGGTCGACAAAGACCCGGTCGCGCAGTGGACGTTTGGCCGTGTGACGCTGCTGGGCGATGCGGCGCACCCGATGTACCCGCGCGGCTCCAACGGCTCAGCGCAGGCCTTGATTGATGGCCGCGTCTTGGCTGATTTATTAGATCGCCATGTCAAAGAAGGAAAAGACTTGCGGGCGGCGCTGCTGGCCTATGAAGCGATTCGTTTGCCGGCCACAGCCAATGTGGTGCTGACAAATCGGTCGGTGCCACCAGACTTTATCATCATGAAGGCCGATGAGCTCAGTGGCGGTAAACCCTTTTCAAACATCGATGACCTGATCAGCCAAGACGAATTGCGCGCTATTTCCGACCACTACAAGCAGGTGGCCGGCTTTTCGCTTGAATCGCAGAAGGCTTAGTTTTGGTCGTGCAGCTTGTCTGCGGCAGCTGACAAATGCTGCACGCTATTGAAAAAACGCGCAAGATCCCACAGTTAAGCAGACTGTTCTATCGGAATTTCCATGCGCCAAGACAAACTCACCACCAAGTTCCAAGAAGCCTTGAGCGACGCTCAGTCCTTGGCTTTGGGCAACGACCACGGCTACATCGAGCCGCTGCACCTGTTGTCGGCGATGCTGCGCCAAGAAGAAGGGCCTCGGGCCTTGTTGCAACGCGCTGGCGTCAACATGTCAGCGCTGCAGTCGGCCACTGACGCGGCTGTCAAGAAGCTGCCGCAAGTGCAAGGGCAGGAGAAAATTCAAATCAGTGCAGAGCTCGGCAAGTTGCTGCAAGCGACTGAAAAAGAAGCCATCAAGCGGGGCGATCAGTTCATCGCTGGCGAACTTTTTTTGCTGGCCTTGACCGACAGCAAGAGCGACGCTGGCAAGGTGGCCCAAGGCAATGGCATGACACGCAAGTCGCTAGAAGCCGCGATTGAAGTGGTACGCGGCGGTCAAACCGTCAACAACCCAGAGGCCGAAGGCCAACGCGAAGCCCTCAAAAAATACACCATGGACCTGACCGAGCGCGCCCGTATGGGCAAGCTCGACCCGGTGATTGGCCGCGACGACGAAATCCGCCGGGCCATTCAAGTGCTGCAACGCCGCACCAAAAACAACCCGGTGCTGATCGGTGAACCGGGCGTCGGCAAGACCGCGATTGTCGAAGGTTTGGCGCAGCGCATCGTCGCCGGTGAAGTGCCGGACTCGCTCAAAGGCAAGCGTGTGTTGTCACTCGACATGGC
>JABMMH010000209.1 GCA_013205645.1 Polaromonas sp.
CACTTGGGCCTTGTCGCCAATCGCCCATTTGTAGCAATGGTTGTCGGGGGCAGCGTCGTGCAGCGCTTCGGCCTTGGCGGCGGCGGTGACGTTGACCACCGCGCTCAACACCTCGTAGTCGACCTCGACCAACTCGGCGGCGTTCTTGGCTTGCTCCAAAGTTTCAGCCACCACCATCGCCACGTGGTCACCGACGTAGCGCACTTTGTCCAGCGCCAAAATCGGGTGCGGCGGCTCTTTCATGGGTGAGCCGTCGGTGCTGGTGATCAGCCAGCCGCAGGGCAAACCGTTGATCTTGGCATCCGCCACGTCTTGACCGACCAACACACCGACCACGCCCGGCGCGGCCTTGGCGGCGCGGGTGTCCACGCTCTTGATGCGCGCATGCGCATGCGGTGACCGCACGAACACGGCGTAGGTTTGGTTGGCGATATTGATGTCGTCGGTGTACTGCCCGCCACCGGTCAGAAACCGGTAGTCTTCTTTGCGACGAATGGAAGCGCCAATGTTGGGCAGGTTGACGAAGTCGGATGCACCCATGGGATTACTCCAAAAAAAGTTTAAAACTTAGCCAGCCGCCATGGCCACAGCGCCTTGTTGCACTGCTTTGACGATGTTCTGGTAGCCCGTGCAGCGGCAGATATTGCCCTCCAACAGCTCGCGAATTTCGGTTTCGCTGGCTTTCGGGTGGTGCTGGCACAAGTCGACCGCACTCATGACCATGCCGGTGGTGCAGAAGCCGCATTGCAAGCCATGGCATTCTTTGAAAGCCGCCTGCATCGGGTGCATGGTGCCGTCCGCCGCAGCCAAGCCTTCGATGGTGGTGATCTCGGCGCCAGCCGCCTGCGCGGCCAGCATGTTGCAGGACTTCACCGCGCGACCGTTCATGATGACGGTGCAGGCACCGCATTGGGCGGTGTCGCAGCCGACATGGGTGCCGGTGAGCAAAAGCTGCTCGCGCAGCACCTGCACCAACAGGGTATTGGGCGGTGTTTCGATGTTTTTCAACTTGCCGTTGACAGTGAGTTGAATTTGCATGGGCTGATCTCCTTGTGCCGGTTGTGTAGGTTGGTAGTGACTGTAGCCGGATAGCGATTTGTCTTCTCTGATTTGTCTTGTCTCATTGTTGAATTGACGACTTGAGGCGGGCCTAGGGGAAACCCCCAAAAGCACCGTCAGCGCGCTGAAATTCTCAAAATGAAACAGTTCAGCGCGGCCTTTGAACGCGTCTTGCTAGCGCAGGTGATGAACTTCGCCGCGCCCGTAGACCTTGATCGGCAGCCCCTCCTGGCGCGCCTTAAGCTGCAAGGCCAGGAACTCGGAGTAATGGCGTGATTGGTGCAGGTTGCCGCCGTGAAACCACAGCTGCGGCTGCGCAGTCGGCTTCCACATGTTGCGCAGCTCGCCCTCCCACGGCCCCGGGTCTTTCGTCGTGTTGGAACCCAGGCCCCAGCACTTGCCCACGGCATCAGCCACCGCTGGCGACACCAGCTTGGCGACCCAGCCGTTCATCGAGCCATAGCCGGTGGCGTAGACAAGCAGGTCGGCCGGCAGTTCGCTGCCGTCGGTCAGGGTCACCGACATTGGGTTGATGCGCTCAATGCTGACGCCGCTCTTGAGTTGGATGCTGCCGTCGGCCACCAAGCCGGACGCACCGACATCAATGTAATAGCCCGACCCGCGCCGCAGGTACTTCATGAACAGGCCCGAGCCGTCGTCGCCGAAGTCAAGCATGAAGCCGGCTTTTTTGAGGCCTGCATAGAAGTCGGCGTCGCGCTTGGCCATGGCTTCGTAGACCGGAATCTGGAAGCTGTGCATGATCTTGTAGGGCACCGAAGCGAAGGTCAGGTCGGCTTTGTTGGTGGTCATGCCGGCCTTCACAGCCGCATCGGAATAGAGGCCGCCGAGCGCCAAGTCCATCAGTGAATCAGAGCGTGCGATGTGGGTCGACGAACGCTGAACCATCGTCACGTCGGCGCCATGCTCCCACAAGTCGGCGCAGATGTCGTGGGCTGAGTTGTTGGCGCCCAGCACCACGCACTTCTTGCCCCGGTAGGCCTCACCGCCGGGGTGCTTGCTGGAGTGGTGCTGCGCCCCCAGGAAGGTCTCGGCGCCCGGCAGCATGGGCAGACTCGGAAAACCCGAAACGCCAAGCGCAAAGACCAGCTGCTTCGGGCGCAGCACGATCGTCTCGCCTTCGCGCTCGACGGTCACTTCCCAGGCCTGCTTTTGCGCGTCGAAGCGCGCACCCAAGCACTCGGTCGAGGCCCAGTAGTTCAACTCCATCACCTTCGTGTACATCTCCAGCCAGTCGCCCATCTTGTCCTTCGGCGTGAAGACCGGCCAGTCGTCTGGAAACGGCAAGTAAGGCATGTGGTCGTACCAGACCGGGTCGTGCAGGCACAGCGATTTGTAGCGCTTGCGCCAGGAGTCGCCGGCTTTGGCGTTGCGCTCGATGATGATCGTGGGCACGCCCAGCCGCTTCAGGCGTGCGCCCAGACCGATGCCGCCCTGCCCGCCGCCGATGATGACGACATAGGGCTGCTCGCTATGGCCCAGCGCTGCTTCTTGCTGCGTTTTGCGCTCCAGCCAGTTTTGTCGGCCCGGCGCGGCGCCGTGCTCGGCGCCTTTGACTCGCTGCGCGCCGGTCTTTTCCTCGAAGCCTTTCAGCTCGGTCATGGTCGTCAGCAGCGTCCAGCACAGCCCGTCTTTGAGACGGATGTGGCCGCGGCCGCGCGCCACGGCGGTCTCGAAGGTGAACCAGGCGTCAGTCACGCCATCGGCCTCGGTGGCCTCACCTTCGAGCTGCCAGCCGTGGGGTTGGGTCTCTGCCAGCGTCGCCTTGAGCATCGCCTTGATTTGGTCCCGGCCTTCAAGCGTTTTGATGTTCCAGGTGAAAGCGACCAGATCGCGCCAGTAGCTGTCTGGTGCAAACAATGCCACGGCTTGGACCATGTCTGGCTGCTGCAGCGCGGCAGCAAAGCGCTCGAACCAAGCGCCCACCCGCTGCGACGATGAGGTCATCGGACTGTCTGTCATGGCATCTCCTGTTGGCTGTTGTTGAGCGTCCGCTCCATCTGAATCATTGATGAATTGAAGCCGCAACACAAGACTGGGGTAAACCCCCGAGGCCTGGCAAAGCAGGGACGCGCCAGGTCTGCTAACCTGCATTTCAATTTTGGCATTTTGGGTAACTAAGCCATGCTGACCCCGCTTTCAACCGCTCCCGAACACCGACTGCAGCAAATCGCGCGGGCCCGTCAGGCCGTGCTGTTGGAGGGCAAAAGCCTGCACGGCGCGTTCACCGATCCCTGGGTTGAACGCTCTTGGCAACGCTGTCTCGCCAACGGGCAAAAACCAGAGCAAAGCATCAGCTTTGACGCCCTGTCGCCGCAAGCTTTGCGCCGCACCGAAGAAGCCAATCACCTGCTGGTGCGGGTTGCCCGTCCGGTGCTGGAAAAACTCGGGGCGGCGATTGCCGACACCCGCTACTTTGCCATCTTGACCAATGCCCAAGGCGTGGTGGTGGACGTCAGCGGCCCGATTGACCGGCGGGACCGGCGAGTCGACCTGATCACGCGAATCGGCGTCGACCTGTCCGAAGCCAGCGTTGGCACCACCGCCATCGGCGCCGCGCTGACCGAGCTGCAACCGGTCTGGTTGCACCGCGGCGAGCATTTTTTCAATGCCACTTCCGCCTACAGCTGCGCCGGTGCTCCGCTGTTCGGGCCGGACGGCCGCTGCGCCGGCATGCTCGACCTGACCGGCGTCGACGCGGTCGAGCGGCCCGAGCTCAAGCACTTGGTCGTGCAGTCAGCCCGCAGCATTGAAAACGCCCTGACTCAAAGCAGTCCGCATGATTTGTTGATCCGGCTGAACTGGTCCAGCCGCAGCTTGGGCGAAGACACGGACGGGCTGGTTTGCCTGGACCCGGACGGCTGGCTCACCGGCGCCAATCCGGCGGCGCGGCAGATGGTGCCGGCACTGCAGGCCGTCGGCACACTGGCCCTGCATGGCAGCGAGCTGTTTGCCATGCCCTGTGAAATGCTTTTTGATTCAGCCAAGCACGCCAGCCCGGCTTATCCGCAAGCCATCGACGTGCCCTTGTGGTCGGGTCTGCGCCTGCATGCGCTAGCGCAGCTGCGGGGCCGCTCCGCCGTGTCACAGCGGTTCAACGGCAGGACGGCGACAGCACCCGAACTGCCACTCAAGGACCTCGAGACGGTGTTGATTCGCCAAGCCGTCAGCGACGCCAAAGGCAATGTGATGCAGGCCGCCAGAACGCTGGGCATCAGCCGCGCCACGGTCTACCGCCGGCTTGGCAGCAAGCCCAAATAATCAAATCAGATCAGTGTTTGTGGTCGTGCTTTTCGCCAGCGCCTGATGCGGCCACCGTTGGTGCCGTTGCACGGACCGGCAGCGTCAGCGCCAGCTGGCTTTCGACCCCTTTGCCGTCCCGAAAAATCAGCGTCAACGGCAGCGTACTGCCCACCGTCAGGGGCTTTTTCAAGTCCATCAGCATCAGGTGAAAGCTGCCGGCTTTGAGCTGCACGGTCTTGCCGGCGGGCAGGTCCAACGCCGGAACAGCGCGCATTGTCATGACGTCACCGTCCATTTTCATTTCATGCACTTCGGCCACACCGGCGACCGGCGTCGAGATGCCAACCAAACGCGTGCCTTGGGCCGCTGTGAGGTTCATGAAAGCGCCGGTGCCACGCTGGCCTTGGACGGTGGCGCGCGCCCACGCACCTTCGACGGTGACGGCGGCAGACTGGGCCGATGCCACACTGGCCGTTAGCACAAGCGCAGAAAAAACGAAACGGCGAGCTTGGGAAAAAGAAATCAGCATCGACAAAAAACCTTTCAAAAATAACGATTCGGGCCTGTAAATAGGCTAACCCAACAAAGACGGCGAAGTGTTCAAGGCCTGAGCCGAAAATTATAGACAGACCCTCTGCCCCTTAAAGACTACCTTTTCGCGTTGGCAAAGAACAGCTGTTGGCCGTTGATTTTGTAGCTCGCGATGACGGCTTGACCGGCTGCCGAGGTGACCCAATCGACGAACTTTTGGGCTTCAGCGACTTTGGTCTTGGGGTGT
The DNA here is from genome assembly GCA_013205645.1 of Polaromonas sp. GTDB lineage: Bacteria > Pseudomonadota > Gammaproteobacteria > Burkholderiales > Burkholderiaceae_C > Polaromonas. The sequence continues at coordinate 5,099 of JABMMH010000209.1, forward strand.
TTGGCCGGATTGACCACCATCACGCCATATTGATTGAACAGGCTGACGTCGCCTTCCACCAAAACGGCCATGCTGGCGCGGTTTTTGAAAGACAACCAGGTGGCGCGGTCAGCCAACACATAAGCGTCAACACTGGCAGCCATGTTCAGCGCTGGGCCCATGCCGCAACCACAAGCTTTGTAGCCAGAGAAAGCCGGCGCATCCACACCCGCCTGTTTCCAGTAGCGCAGTTCAGCCGCGTGTGTGCCGCTCTTGTCGCCACGGGAAATGAAAGCGCCATTGGCCGCTTGGAGTTTTTTCAGGCCTTGCACAATGTCTTTGCCTTTGACGCCGGCCGGATCAGTGGCTGGGCCAACCAACACAAAGTCGTTGTACATGACGGGTTCGCGCTTCAGCACATGGCCTTCAGCGACGATTTTTTCTTCCGCCACTTGGTCGTGCACGAATAGCACGTCGGCGTCACCGCGTCGGCCCATGTCGATGGCTTGGCCGGTGCCCAGCGCAACCACCTTGACGTCAATGCCGGTGGCTTTTTTGAATGCTGGCAACAAGTGAGTAAAGAGACCCGACTGCTCGGTCGAGGTGGTTGAGGCCATGACGATGGTCGCGCTTTGCGCCATCGCCACAGAACCGCCCCAAACAAAACCTGCGAGCAGCACGACTTTGGACAGCTGTTGGGTCAGTCCCAAGACGTTCATTTTTTTCATTGTCATCCTAATTCCCCTTTTAAAAATTGGGCTGCTGCCGGCGACAGCGGCCCTCCGAAAAATGAGTCAACCGGCGCATCCGCCAGCACATGGCCGTGCTCTAGGTAAATTACCCGGCTCGCCAGACGCTTCACTTGGCCGAGGTTATGGCTGCTGAAAATCAAGGTCATGCCCGACTCTGCGAACTCAGCCATCAGGGATTCGACCTCCCGCTTGGCAGCCGGGTCGAGGCTGGCGGTGGGCTCGTCCAGCAGCAAGACTTGCGGCTTCAAAGCCCAGGCCCGCGCCAAGGCCAGCCGTTGCTGCTGACCGCCCGACAAAGACTTACCAGACCGCTGGGCCAAATCAGCCAAGCCAACACGTTCGAGTGCCGCCAGCGCCTGCTGACGCGCAGCGCCCCAGCGCATGCCGGCCAGCCACAAGCCGATGGCGACATTGTTTTGCACGCTGGTGCGCAACATGTAGGGCCGCTGAAACAGCATCGCTTGCAGCGCTGGCACCGGTTTCAGCATCTGGCCGCTGGCCGCTGGCACCAAACCGTGCAGATGCCGCAGCAAGGTACTTTTGCCGCTGCCGTTGGCGCCCACCAAGGCGAGGCGTTCGCCGCGGCCAATCGTCAACGTGCAATCCACCAATGCGTTGACGCGGCCGAACTGCACGCCCACAGCGTTCAGCTTGAACAAGACGTCGCTCGCCAAGGGCTGCATGGACAAAGGGGTGGCGTTCGACATCAGCGCTGCCCCGCCGTGGCGATGAGCGCATCGGTTGGCACATCTGGCGGCCAGGAGCCGCGCGCTTCACGGGCCTCGCGCCAATGGCGAATGAGGGCGATCAAGGCATTCAGCAGCAGCACGACCAGCAGCAGCAGCACGCCCAAGGCCAGCGCCAGCGGCAGGTCACCCTTGCTGGTTTCGAGCGCAATGGCAGTGGTCATGACCCGCGTGAAACCATCGATGTTGCCGCCGACCACCATCACAGCGCCCACTTCCGAAATAGCCCGACCGAAAGCGGCAATCACGATGGTCAGCAAGGCATAACGCTCGTCCCACAGCAAAATCAAACCGCGCCAGCCAATGCCCGCGCCAAGTGACTGCAATTGCTCGCCATGCAGTGCGTCTGCGTCTTCAATGCTTTGCCGCACCAGCGCCGTGACGATCGGCAGCACCAGCACCGACTGCGCCAACACCATGGCCTGAAACGAAAACAGCCAACCCAAAAAA
>JABMMH010000210.1 GCA_013205645.1 Polaromonas sp.
AAAAAATCCCCAGTGTGGCCGAGCTTCAACTCCCAACAACTTGGGAGGAAACCGTTGCAATGAGCGATTTGCTAGGAACGCAGTCTATTTTTGAGAGCGATCGAGCCATTGAGACGCTTCCAGAATTGGGGATGTATTGCACCGGTAAGCCAGCGACCCGCTACCGGCACTTGTGCCGACTGCACGTCAAGGATGGCATTCCGTACTGTTTCAGCGAAGTCTTTTTAGACGAAGACTTGTTTAAAAAACACAGGGCAGCCTTTAAAAAGTCACCCGCAGCCTCGGTGATAGCGCGAATTCCTGGTTTGAAACTGAGCGAAGCGCGTCAAAAAATAACCATCAATGGGGCAGGACTGAATTCGGCGAAGGCGCTTAACTTGAGCGCGGGCGACAGCGTTGCCGAGGTACGCCGTTTCGCTTGCTTAGACGGCAAGATCATCTACTTTGCGCGGCTTGAATTCCCAACGAAATTCGTCAAGCTGGAGTTTGATCTGCTGAGTCGCTAATGTCACCCAGGGTTGCAAGCTCTTCGCCTACAACCCTTCAAATTAAAAAACGCTCGCCATTTCCCCGAAAGTTCTATAATTCCACAACTTTCAGTAATTCCTGAAATTTGGAGAAGTTATGAATTTGGCCCCTTTAACCCAGCGTTTCGTTTTGCACTTTGGTGAAATGGGCAGCCGTTGGGGCATCAACCGCACTGTCGGGCAAATTTACGCTTTGCTGTATGTGTCGCCGCGGGCTTTGAATGCGGACGACATCGGCGAGGCGCTGGCCTTTTCGCGCTCCAACGTCAGCATGGGGCTGAAGGAGTTGCAGTCTTGGAATTTGGTGCGATTGCAGCATTTGCCGGGCGATCGGCGTGAGTATTTTCAGGCGCCTGAAGACGTCTGGATGATTTTCCGGACGCTGGCTGAAGAGCGTCGAAAACGTGAGATCGACCCGACGCTGTCGATGCTGCGCGAAGCCTTGATGGAGCAACCGTCGACCGAAGACGACATCCATGCCCAAGCGCGCATGAAGCAAATGCATGATCTGGTCGAGCTCATGACGGGCTGGCTGGCTGAGGTGCAAAAGATGGACTCGGCGACGCTGGTTAGCCTGATGAAGATGGGCGCCAAAGTTCAAAAACTGCTGGAGATCAAGGACAAGGTCAAGGCCAGCTTCGGCGGTCGATCGACCGAGTCCTCTGCCATTGCCAATAAAACCACTGAAGAGAGCTAAGCCATATGGAACACCTAGACGCTTTTCTGCTCGCGCGCATTCAGTTCGCAGCCAACATCACCTTTCACATCCTGTTCCCGACGATCACAATTTCGTTGGCTTGGGTGCTGCTGTTTTTCAAGCTGCGCTTCATCAAAACCGGCGAACAGCACTGGATGGACGCCTACCAGTTTTGGGTCAAAATTTTTGCGCTGACCTTTGCGCTGGGGGTGGTCAGCGGCATCACCATGAGTTTTCAGTTTGGCACCAACTGGCCGGGTTTCATGAACACGGTCGGCAACATCGCCGGGCCGCTGCTGGCTTATGAGGTGCTCACCGCATTTTTCTTAGAGGCCACCATGCTCGGCGTCATGCTGTTTGGGCGGCAGCGTGTAAGTGAGCGCGTGCACACATTGGCCACCTTTTTGGTGGCGGCGGGCACGACGATGTCGGCGGTCTGGATTCTCGCGCTCAACTCTTGGATGCACACGCCGGCCGGCTTTGAAATGATCAACGGCCAAGCGCATGTGACCAGCTGGTTGCAAGTTATTTTCAACCCGTCTTTCCCCTACCGCTTCAGCCATATGCTGCTGGCTTCAGGCTTGACGGTGTCGTTTTTGGTGGCCGGCTTGTCGGCTTACCGCTGGCTCAGAAATGACCGCGGCGCCGATGTGCGGGCGGCTTTGCGGACCGGGGTTTACCTCGCTGCTTTTTTGATTCCAGTGCAAATCATGGTCGGTGACATGCACGGCCTCAACACGCTGGAGCATCAGCCGGCCAAAGTGGCGGCGATGGAGGGCATCTGGGAAACCCAAAAAGGCGCACCAGCCGTGTTGTTCGCGCTGCCGAACAAGGAAACGCGCACTAACGATTATGAAGTGGGTATCCCCGGTTTGGCCTCGCTTTACCTCACGCACAGCTGGACCGGTGAGGTCAAGGGGCTGAATGATTTTGAGGGCTTGCACCCGCCCGTGGCACCGGTGTTTTGGGCTTTTCGCGTGATGGTCGGCACCGGTATGCTGATGCTCTTGGTGAGCTGGCTCAGCGTTTGGCAGCTCAAGCCGTGGCAACGGCTGAGCTCGGGTCAAGTGCGGCGTGAACTGAAAGACTGGCAGGCGCGTATTTTGGTGGCCATGACATTTGCCGGCTGGCTGGCCTTGGTTGCAGGTTGGTACGTGACAGAGATTGGCCGTCAGCCTTGGCTGGTGACAGGCGTGCTGAAGTCTGCAGACGCTGTGTCTGAAGTGCCGGCGGCGCACATCGGCCTGACCTTGACGTTGTACTTGCTGCTGTATGCGGTGCTGCTGCCGGCTTATGTATCGGTGCTGTTTTACCTGGCCCGCAAGGGAACGCCGTCGCGCGATGACAATCCACCGAGTTCTGAAAATCCGAACACAAAAGAGGGCTTGAGCCATGGTTGATTTCATTCCAGACCTGACCCAACCTGCCGGTTGGATGCCGATTGTTTTCATGGGCATCATGGGGCTGGCGATGCTGGCTTATGTGATCTTGGACGGCTACGACCTTGGCGTTGGTGTGCTGATGCGCCGCGCCAATGAGGACGACAAAGACGCGATGATCGCCAGCATTGGCCCCTTTTGGGACGCCAATGAAACCTGGTTGGTGCTGGGCATCGGCATTTTGCTGACGGTATTTCCGCTGGCGCATGGTGTGATTTTGGGCGCCTTGTATTTGCCGGTGGCCTTCATGCTGATTGGCTTGACGCTGCGCGGCGTGGCGTTTGACTTTCGCGTCAAGGCGCGGGCGCAGCACAAGCCGGCCTGGAACCGTGCGTTTTATGCGGGCTCCTTGTTGGCCGGCTGGTCGCAGGGTTACATGCTGGGTTCGCTGGTGACGGGTTTTGCGAGCGACATCTGGTCAATGCTGTTCAGCGCAGCGATTGGGCTGGCGCTGGTGGCGGCTTATTGCCTGATGGGTGCGGGCTGGCTCATCATCAAAACAGTAGGGCCGCTGCAGCTGCAAGCCGTTAAATGGGCGCGCGGCAGTTTGTGGTTCACGGCGGCGGGTATTGCGGCTATTTCATTGGCGACGCCGCTGGTGAGTGCGTCGATTTTTGACAAATGGTTTTCTTTCCCGAATATCTTTTTGCTGCTGCCGATTCCGCTGGCAACGCTGACTCTGTTGCTCATCATCGGGCGCAGCTTGAAGCGCTTGCCAGAGCGGTTGGCGCAGGGCAACGAATACGGCGCATGGATTCCCTTTGGCGCCACCATCGGGGTGTTTTTGCTGGCTTTTTACGGTTTGGCTTACAGCCTGTTCCCGTGGCTGGTGATTGACCGCATCCATGTCTGGCAAGGCACGATTGCGCCGGAGTCCATGGGCGTTATTTTGGCTGGTGCGGCGGTAGTGCTGCCGATGATCATCGGCTACACGGTGTTTGCTTACCGTGTCTTCTGGGGCAAGAGCACGGCGCTCAAATACTGAAGCTTG
>JABMMH010000211.1 GCA_013205645.1 Polaromonas sp.
GGGTTGGACCGATTTCAGCAATTTTCAGCGCAAATTACGAGGAATCTTCACCGTAAAACCGATCGACTCCGCTTCAATGAACTGGGTGGCGGGCTGAAAGTGGATTTTTCAGGGACGACTAGGTATGAGAGGTAAAAAGTTTCCAAATCATCATGGCATACAAGTGATGCGCATGCAGCAAGTGACAACTGCATCGATGGTGGCTGCAGCGACCATATGGGGCGTACATTTCTGGCCAACATCCCCTGGGCTGGCAGTCGTTGGTAGTTTTGCTTGTCTGTTTGCTTATTCCGGTGTCCTGGCGGTCGAATTCTTTGTACTCGCCTTGGTCAATCGATCTGATCCCGTGCCGGGAGCAAGTCGACAAGAACTGGTGCGCGCATGGTGGGCTGAAACCTGTGTCGCTGCAAAAGTGTTCTGCTGGCGACAGCCCTTCAAAGCCAACGAAGTATTTGATCAGCTTGATGGCAGTCACTTGATGGGTCAACGCGGCGTCGTTTTCATCCATGGGCTGATTTGCAACCGTGGCTTTTGGACACCGTGGCTGAAGCACCTTCGAAACAAGGGCGTACATCAAGGGTCACATGCATTTACGGCGATTTCGCTAGAGCCCGTGTTCGCTAGCATCGACGACTACGTTGAACAGATCGAAAGGGCTGTGCAAGACGTCACCAAAGCCTCAGGCCTGCCGCCTCTGTTGGTGTGTCACAGCATGGGCGGCCTGGCAGCGCGCGCATGGCTTAATCGTCAAACGGATGCCAGCCGGGTGCATCATGTTGTGACCATTGGGACGCCACACCACGGCACATGGTTGGCACGCTTTGCGCATGGTCCCAGCGGTCGACAAATGCGTCAATGCAGCGATTGGCTGCAGCAACTGAATGGAATAGAAGTGAACAAGACGGAAGGACTGTTCACCTGCTGGTATTCCAACTGCGACAACATCGTCTTTCCGGCATCGACCGCCCTGATGCCTGGCGCCCACAAGCGTTTTGTGACGGGAGCAGCCCATCTGCAATTGGCCTTTGTGCCTGAAGTAATGCAGACCACACTTGACATGATCAGGAAAAACCCAAATGCAGATGCAATGCGCAGTGAAATGTAATAAGCGGCAAATGCAAGCATTTTTCAGTGGTCTATTGAAAAGCTGACAGCGCAAACAAGGGAAAACCCTTATATTAGCAAGATGATCTCCGCTCGCAAGCTCATCAAGGCGTCCTACTACGCAGCAAAAGATTTTTTCCGCCCGCCTCTGGTCGCACATACGCGCTCACCGGTCGTCGCGGTCATGGTCCCCATCCGTTCGCTAGGGCCAAGTCATACAGAGCGCATTGCTCAGCATTTGCGGTCCTTGACGCCCGCTGACAGATACCTGCGATTTGGCTACATGGCCAGCGACGCGCAAATAGAACGTTACGTGGCAGGTCTTAACTTCGAGCGCGATGAAATTTTCGGCATCTACAACCGCAGTCTCGAACTCATTGCCATGGCCCATTTGGCTTTTGCGGTAGAAGCTGACTTCACCAGTTGCGCTGAGTTCGGCGTGTCTGTCCTCGGACATGCGCGGGGTCGTGGTTATGGCGCTCGCCTGTTTGACAGAGCGGTCATGCATGCTCGCAACGAAGGTGTGCGCATGGTGTTCATCCATGCCCTGAGCGAAAACACCAACATGCTCAATATCGCAAGAGCAGCCGGCGCTAAAGTTGAACGAGATGGTTCAGACAGTGATGCTTACCTGCGGCTTCCGCCTGCTGACTTGGACTCACGCATGACAGAAATGGTCGAAGAAGGCTTGGCGCAAACCGACTACAAGTTGAAGGTTCAAGCACATCATTTTTGGAGTTTTTTGCGCATGATGCAAGACGTCCGGCGTGGCATGCGTGATGCGCGCGACCGGACCTCAAGCTGAATTGAGAAGCGACAAATTCAAAGCGCTTGCGAAGGTCAAAATAATTCAGCTATCCTTGATCACTTCTTAACTACCGAACACCGCAGTGTCCGATGCTCCCCCCAGTCGATCCTTTAAAACGGAAGACAAACGCGGCTTTTTGCAAAAGCTCGCAGAAATGCTTCATCCCGGCCCCGACTCCAAAGACGAGTTGATAGAAACCCTGGTTGAGGCACAAGAAAATGATGTGATCGGCGCGCAAAGCCGTGAAATGCTGGAAGGCGTCATCCGCATGGCGGACATGACGGCTGGCGATGTGATGGTGGCCGCACCGCGCATGGACATCATCAACATCGATTCCCCGTATGACGAACTGCTGCACGTGATCATCGACACGGCGCATTCACGTTTTCCGGTCTACGAAGACCAAAAAGAAAACATCATCGGCATCCTCTTGGCGAAAGACTTGCTCAAACTGCAACGTGCGCCAGAGTTGAACATTCGCGCTTTGCTACGTTCGGCCGTGTTTGTGCCCGAAAGCAAAGGCCTGAATGATTTGCTGCGTGAGTTCCGCGGCAACCGCAATCATTTGGCCATCGTCATCGACGAGTTTGGCCGCGTCGCTGGGCTCATCACAATTGAAGATGTGCTCGAGCAAATCGTCGGCGAAATCGAAGATGAATTCGATGTCGCCGAAGACGATGGCGACATTTTTGGTCTGGGTGACCACACCTACCGCGTCAGCGGTAACACCGCCATTGAACGCGTCAACGAGGCTTTCGGCGTCAACTTGCCGGAATCAGATTTTGAAACGATTGGCGGTTTGGTGGCGCATGAAATGGGTCACGTGCCCAAGCGCGGCGAGAACGTTGCGCTGTCAGGTTTGCAGTTCATCGTGTTGCACACCAAGGGTGGCGCGGTGCGCTGGTTCAAGGTTTCGCCGGTTATCGCCGCCGCAGCGTCTGCCGACGCGCCTGCTTGAGTCTTGTGGTGACGCTGCGCGGGACTGTCACAAAGCGCGCGCTGAATGAAACCGTAGGTCCGCTAGGTTGGGCTTCAGCCCTTTGCGTGTTGCTGGCTGGCTATGCACACGCACTCAGCATGGCTTGGCCCTTCGCGTCGATCAGTGGTTTGGACACCGGTCAAGCGTGGGGCGGCTTGCAATTGGCGTCGCTGGCTCTTCTGTTCTGGCAGCTACAGCGCAGCACACGGCCCGATCAGGGTGCGTTGCTTGGCTGGCTGTTTGCCTCCGCCATGTTGTGCGGCACCTTCTGGTGGCTTTTCATTTCCATGCACCGTTACGGCGGCTTGCCAGCGGCGCTGACTGTGCTGGCGATTCTCGGGCTGGCCGCCGCCTTGGCACTTTATTACGCGGCTGCAGCCGCCCTGTACGTTTGGTTGGCACCGCGTTCGTCGCTGGGTCGGGCCAGCGTGTTTGCGGCGCTGTGGTTGTTGGCCGAACTGGCACGCGTGAAGCTGTTCACCGGCTTTCCTTGGGGCGAAGGCGGCTATGCACACATTGATGGTTGGGCCCGACCTTTGGCTGGCTGGGTTGGCGTGCATGGGTTGACTTGGCTGGCGACTTTCACGGCAGCTTGGTTTGCCGCACTGCTTTTGGACGCACGAACCAACCGCTGGGCGCTGAATCAAAAGCCTGTCATCGCTTGCCTCGCCCTGCTGTTAATCGCCTTTGGCGTTTCGACATTACCGCCCGCTGTTTTCGCCACCCCAGCAGACACGCCCGCGCGGCCGCCTTTATCAGTCACCCTGTTGCAGGGTAATATCCCTCAAGATTTGAAGTTTCAGCCGGGAACCGGCGTGAGAGATGCGCTGCAATTTTATGGCGAGCAACTGGAACAGGTGCAAACCTCCTTGGTGGTTTTGCCTGAAACAGCGTTCCCCATGCTGCCGGAGCAGATACCCCGCGACATCTGGAATACGGTGACAAACCGCTTCGCCAGCGGCGAGCAAGCAGCGCTGATCGGCATTCCGCTCGGCTCCAGCCGTGAAGGTTACAGCAACTCGGTGCTAGGCCTGAAGCCCGGCGCGGCGGACTACCGCTACGACAAACATCACCTCGTGCCCTTTGGCGAATTTGTGCCGCCGTTCTTCCACTGGTTCATCCGCATGATGGAGATTCCGCTGGGCGACTTCAACCGCGGCAGCTTGGCGCAAGCGCCGTTTGAATGGCGCGGCGAGCGACTCGCCCCAAACATTTGCTACGAAGACCTGTTTGGCGAAGAACTGGGCGCCAACTTCAAAGACCCAGCGAACGCACCGACGGTGTTGGTCAACGTCAGCAATATCGCCTGGTTCGGCAACACGGTGGCGATTGACCAGCATTTGCACATCTCGCGCATGCGGGCGCTTGAATTCGCCCGGCCCATGCTGCGCGCCACCAACACCGGAGCAACCGTGGTCATCGACGCGCAGGGCCGCGTCACGCACGCACTCGAGCGCCATACACGCGGCGCGCTGGTGGCAGACGTGCAGGGCGCCGGCGGTCTGACGCTGCATGCGCGCTGGGTTTCGCACTTCGGTCTGGTGCCTTGGTGGCTGTTGGGCTTGGCCACAGTGCTGATGGCGCTGCTGGCTCGCAGGCGCCGCCAAGCACCGCCTTTGGTCTGATGCTAAGGGTGTCGGCTTGGCACCTTGGGGCCGCGTAAAATAGGCGCTTTGATGCGTCACGGCGCGTCACTGCTTTCGGCGCCGCATGGCGCGCCTTGCTTGGCTTCAGAACAACGGTTTTATGCTCACTTTCCAGCAAATCATTCTCACGCTGCAGTCCTACTGGGCTGACAAAGGCTGCGCCTTGCTGCAGCCTTACGACATGGAAGTCGGTGCCGGCACCTCGCACACCGCTACGTTTTTGAGAGCGCTTGGCCCCGAGCCTTGGAAGGCCGCTTACGTGCAACCGAGCCGCCGCCCGAAAGACGGCCGTTACGGCGAAAATCCCAACCGCCTGCAGCACTACTACCAATGCCAAGTCGTGCTGAAACCCGCACCAGCCAATATTTTGGAGCTGTACCTCGGCTCGCTCGAGGTGCTCGGTTTTGACCTGAAGAAGAACGACATCCGCTTCGTCGAAGACGATTGGGAAAACCCAACGCTGGGCGCCTGGGGTCTGGGCTGGGAAGTCTGGCTGAACGGCATGGAAGTCACGCAGTTCACTTACTTTCAGCAAGTCGGCGGCATTGATTGCCGGCCCATCACCGGTGAGATCACTTACGGGCTTGAGCGTCTGGCGATGTACCTGCAAGGCGTTGACAACGTCTATGACCTGACATGGACCGAAGGCCTGTCGTACGGCGACGTCTACAAGCAAAACGAGGTTGAGCAATCCACCTACAACTTCGAGCACAGCGACGCTGACTTCTTGTTCACCGCCTTCAACGCGCATGAAAAACAAGCCAAGCATTTGATCAGCGTGCAGCTGGCACTCCCGGCGTATGAGCAAGTCTTGAAGGCGGCTCATAGCTTCAATCTGCTTGACGCCCGCGGTGCTATTTCCGTCACAGAGCGGGCCGCCTACATTGGCCGTATTCGCAACTTGGCGCGTGCCGTGGCTCAAAGCTATTACGAAAGCCGCGAACGTCTCGGCTTCCCCATGGCTCCCCGCGAATGGGTCGCACAGATGCAAGCAGCCTTGCCGACCTTGACGAAGAAAGCGACGTGAGCGTGATGACGATGAAGACCCAAAACCTGTTGCTAGAAATCTTTGTTGAAGAGTTGCCGCCCAAGGCGCTTAAAAAACTCGGCGACGCCTTTGCCGGCGTGCTGCACGAGCAGCTCAAACAGCAAGGACTGGCAACCGCCGAATCACAGCTCACTGCGTACGCCTCACCGCGGCGGTTGGCCGCGCACATCACCAACGTGGCTGCACAAGCCGCTGACAAAGTAGTCTCGCAAAAGCTCATGCCCGTCAGCGTCGGCTTAGATGCAGCAGGCAACGCTACGCCCGCACTGCTAAAAAAACTGCAAGCACTGGGCGCCGATGCGTCCGTTGTCGCTGGACTGAAAAAAACCATGGACGGCAAAGCTGAGGCGCTGTTTTACGACAGTGTGGTCACCGGTGCGACGCTGGCCGACGGCTTGCAAAAAGCCTTGTTAGAAGCCATCGCCAAGCTGCCCATTCCCAAAGTCATGAGCTACCAGTTAGAGAGCGACTGTGCGTTGCCCGGCTGGAGCAGCGTCAGCTTTGTGCGACCTGCGCATGGCCTGATGGCGCTGCACGGCTCAGCAGTGATTCCACTGCACGCGCTGGGCCTGAAGTCCGGCAACAGCACGCAAGGTCATCGCTTCGAAGCCGCCATCTCGCCGGTGGTGATCGCGCACGCTGATGACTACGCTGCCACCTTGCAAAAAGACGGCGCCGTGATCGCCAGTTTTGCCGAACGCAAGGCCGACATTGCACGTCAATTGACGGCTGCCGCTGCAAAAATTGGTGGCGGCGTTGTTCCGATTGAAGACGACGCTTTGCTGGACGAAGTCACGGCCTTGGTCGAACGTCCGAACGTGCTGGTCTGCAGTTTTGAAAAGGAATTTCTCGACGTGCCGCAGGAATGCCTGATCCTGACCATGAAGGCGAATCAGAAATACTTTCCGCTGCTCGACGCTGCCGGCAAACTGACGCATCAGTTTTTGGTGGTCAGCAACATCAGCCCGGCAGATGCTTCCGCCGTCATTGGCGGTAACGAGCGCGTGGTGCGCCCGCGTCTGGCTGACGCTAAATTCTTCTTTGACCAAGACCGTAAAAAGACGCTGGCTTCCCGTGTCGCCGGTCTGGACAAAGTGGTTTATCACAACAAGCTCGGCACCCAAGGCGAGCGTGTCACGCGCGTGCGGACGATTGCCCAGGCCATCGGCCAGCAACTCGGCGGCGACGCCTTGGCCGCGCAGGCAGATCAAGCCGCTCTGCTGGCTAAAACTGATTTAGTCACCGACATGGTTGGCGAGTTTCCTGAGTTGCAGGGCACGATGGGCCGCTACTACGCGCGCAACGATGGCCTGAGCAGCGACGTCGCCGATGCGATTGAAGACCATTACAAACCGCGCTTTGCCGGCGACGTTCTGCCGCGCAATGCTGCGGGTTTGGCGGTGGCGCTGGCCGACAAACTGGAAACGCTGGCGGGCATGTTCGGCATCGGCAACCTGCCCACCGGCGACAAAGACCCGTTCGCCTTGCGCCGTCATGCCTTGGGCGTGGTGCGCATGCTGGCCGACAAAGAACTGCCCTTGGACCTTGACGTGTTGGTGCAAACCGCCGGCAAAGCCTTTGGCGACAGAATTGAAGATGCCTCGGCGGCTTTACTAGATTTCATCTATGACCGTTTCGCCGGCTCCCTGCGTGAGCAAGGCTACAGCGCGCAAGAGGTTGACGCCGTGCTGGCCTTGCGGCCACAGCAGCTGGGTGACGTCGCACGCCGTTTGGTGGCGGTCAGGGTGTTCGCTGCCTTGCCCGAAGCGCCGTCCTTGGCCGCAGCAAACAAGCGCATCGGCAACATCCTGAAAAAAGCCGATGAGGTCGACGCCCACGTCAGTCAAGTGTTGCTGAAAGAACCGGCTGAAATCGCGCTGTTTGCGGCCATGAACCGGGTGCTGCCACAAGCCCAGACGCAGTTTGAAGCCGGCGATTACACCGACTCGCTGCAAACGCTGGCAGCCTTGCGAGAACCCGTCGACGCCTTCTTTGATGGCGTGATGGTCAACGCCGAGGAACTCGACTTGCGGCTGAATCGGCAAGGCCTGCTGAAGTCCTTGCATGTGGCCATGAACCGCGTTGCCGACCTGTCGCGTTTAGCGACCTGATCCACCGAGTACCGCTATGGGGACCTCCATGAAACTCGTCATCTTGGACCGCGACGGCACCATCAACAGCGACAGCGAAGACTTCGTCAAGACGCCTGAAGAGTGGATGCCCTTGCCCGGCGCACTGGAGGCGATTGCCCGGCTCAACCATGGTGGCTGGCATGTGGTGATCGCTTCCAACCAGTCGGGCTTGGGTCGTGGCTTGTTTGATGTTGCAGCACTGAACGCCATGCACGCAAAGATGCACAAGATGCTGGCAGCCGTCGGGGGCCGCGTCGATGCTGTTTTTTATTGCCCGCACACCTCTGAAGAAGCCTGCGTCTGCCGCAAACCTTTGCCCGGTCTTTTTGAGCAAATCAGCCTGCGCTTTGGCGTCTCGCTCAAGAGTGTGGCCAGCTGTGGCGACTCGCTGCGTGACGTCCTCGCCGCAGCAGCGGCAGGTTGCGAGCCGCATATGGTACTCACCGGCAAGTCAGCCCGTTACCTAGGCGGCGGTCAGCCAGAAGGCCTGCCCGCAGGGACGCTGGTGCACCGCGACTTGGGTGCCTTTGCCGACTATTTGTTGGAGCGAAGCACACTCGCCGCTGTGCCCGCTACTGCGCCCTGAGCCGACAACCCTACATTTCGATTCCCGATGTCTGGTGCGTTGCCCTCAGCCGCGCCGCCAATTCTGTCTCTCATTTCTCAAAGTTCACCATGCCCTTGATCCGCTCCGTCCTTCACTTGCTCTGGATGATTCTCACCGTGATTCCTTGGGCCATTGCCGTCATGGTGGCCGCACCGTTTTTAAACAGCACCCAAATCTACAAAATGTGCGCTGGTTGGCTGCGCTTAACAGTCAACAGCGGCAGCTTGCTGTTAGGCATTCAGAACCGCGTCAC